>CAZRUC010000121.1:3195-7106 GCA_964603175.1 uncultured Anaerolineaceae bacterium | reverse complement strand
GCGGAATACATCATTGCGGCCGGTCAGCCCAACGTGATCCTGTGCGAACGCGGTATCCGGACCTTCGAGACGTACACCCGCAACACGCTCGACTTGACTGCCGTTCCGCTGTTGCACCACCTGACTCATCTGCCGGTGATCGTCGATCCCTCGCACGCGACGGGCAAGCGATGGCTGGTGCGGCCGATGGCGCTGGCCGCGGTCGCCGCGGGCGCAGACGGGATCATGGTCGAGGTCCACCAGAACCCAAATGAGGCTCTGTCCGACGGCGAGCAGTCGCTCACGTTCGACCAGTTCCGCGACATGGCCGGCGCAATTCGGCACATCCACGATGAGGTCAGGACACTCATCAAGGATCCCTTCGTCACCGACGGGCCGGCCAAGGTCGGCGGCCTCAGCAAGCACTGACCGAACATGACCGCGACGCTCCCCGGGGAGCTGCCCCGTTCTGTTTCGCGCACCGCGCGTCTGCGTGGCGGGCCCAGGCTGCCCGGCGACAAGTCCATTTCGCATCGCGCTCTGCTGCTCGCGGCGCTTGCCGAAGGCGAATGCACGATCGCCGGAGCCGGCGACGGCCGCGATGTGAGGGCCACCGCCGCCATCGTGGCCGCCCTCGGTGCCCGCGTGGAACGGCTGAACGACGATGGCCTGAACGTCGACTACAAGGTGACGTCGCCCGGGGCCGAAGGCCTGCACGAGCCGGATCGGGTGCTGGACTGCCGCAACTCCGGAACGAGCCTGAGGCTCAGCTCGGGGGTGCTCGCCGGGCTGCCATTCTTCTCGGTCCTGGATGGCGATGCTTCATTGCGGAGCCGTCCGGTGGCTCGTATCATCGAACCGCTGCGCTCGATGGGCGCGGCATTGTTTGCGCGTCGTTCCGATTCCCTCCCTCCGCTGGTCGTTGTCGGCAGTCGAAGGCTCCGAGCCATCGACTTCACGACCCGCGTACCGAGCGCTCAGGTCAAGTCGGCCATCTTGCTGGCGGGCCTCCGCGCGGAAGGGCGGACGACGGTGCGCGAGGCGGTGGCCACGCGGGACCACACGGAGCGGATGCTCCGCTCGCGCGGGATCGAGGTCCGGCGTGAGCCGGAGGCGAGTTCTGGAGGCGGACCTGTGGCCTGGTCATTGGAGGGTGGCGCGCGGCTTCGATCGCTCGACGAGCGCGTTCCCGCCGACCCTTCCGCGGCAGCTTTCTGGCTGGTCGCGGGGGCGATCCATCCCGATGCATTGCTGACGCTGCGTTCCGTGGGCGTCAACCCCACGCGTCGGGCGGCCGTCGACATCCTGCAGCGCATGGGAGCGGTGATCGACGAGGCGCCCGTTGGCGGCATCGGCTCGGCCGCCACCGAGATCGGCGAACCGCTGGCCGACCTGACGGTGCGCTCCAGCGAGTTGCGCGCAATAGACCTCGGGGCTGCGGATGTCGCAGCTGCTATCGACGAGATCCCGATCCTCTGCCTGGCCGCAACTCAAGCGCGGGGCAGGACCACGATTCGTGGCGCCGGAGAGCTTCGTAACAAGGAATCCGATCGCATCGCCGGCGTCGTCGCCGGACTCACCGCGCTCGGCGCGCGCATAGGCGCCGACGGGGACGAGATCACCATCGATGGCCCCACTCCCCTCGTCGGGGCAGCGACCGAGACTTTCGACGATCACCGGCTGGCGATGACGTTCGCCGTTGCCGGCCTCATCGCTTCGGGAACGACGACGATCGACCTCGCCGAGAGCGCGGCCGTCTCGTACCCGGGCTTCTTTCTGGAGTTGGAAGGGCTGACAGCATGACCAACCGCGTCGTCCTGATCGGACACCCGGTCGCCCACTCATTCTCGGGCGCTATGCAGCAAGCTGCTCTGGATGCGCTTGGCATCGACGCGCGTTACGAGCTCTGGGACCGCCGGCAAATCGACCTCGCGGACGCGATTGCGCAGCTCCGGGGAGAGGAATTCCTGGGGGCGAATATCACGATCCCCCACAAGGAACATGTCGTCCCGCTCATGGATCGGCTGACAGAGGACGCCCAGGCAACAGGAGCCGTCAACGTCATCTCCCGCGAGGGCAAGAAGCTGATCGGGCACAACACAGATGTCCCGGGCTTCAAGGTGGCGCTCGACAAGCTCGTCGGCCGCCAGAAGATGCCGCGGCACGCCGTCGTGCTGGGCGCCGGTGGCGCCGCGCGGGCCGTCGTCTACGCCCTGATCACCGACGGCTTCCAGCGGATCGTGGTCTTCAATCGCCACCTGCATCGGGGCGAGGGCCTCGTGCGTCACTTCGGTCGCAGCGCCGCGCATATGGACCTCAAGGCAATGCCCTGGCACGAGTCGGTCCTCGAGGCCGAACTGTCCAAGACCAAGGTCCTGGTCAACGCGACTTCGATCGGCATGGTCGTCGGCGAGACGCCGATCCCCGCGGAGCTTCTCCAGCCCGATCTACTCGTGATGGACCTCGTCTACAACCCGTCGCAGTCACAGCTACTCAAGGACGCGGCGTCGGCGCGCTGCGCCACGATGAACGGCGAGCTGATGCTGCTCCAGCAGGGCGCGCGCTCGTTCGAGTTGTGGACGGGCCAGCACGCTCCGCTCGATGTCATGCAGGCCGAGCTCGAGCGTGCCCGCGAACAGGGCCTCGTGCAACTTCCGATCGACATGGGTCACAACGGCGGCGAGAGCGCGCCGAACGGCGGTGCGGGCGACGGCGCGGGCGCGTCCGGCCAGGCCGCCAGACCTTCCGCGTAGGGATCGTGCCGTGGGCCGCCTCCGCTTCCTGACAGCCGGGGAGTCGCACGGCCCTGCCCTGGGGGCGACCGTTGAGGGCATACCCGCCGGGTTGCCGCTCACGGCCGAGCTGGTTGCAGTCGATCTGGCGCGTCGCCAGCTCGGCTACGGGCGCGGCGCGCGCAGCACCTCGATCGAGCACGACCGGGCCGAGATACTCTCCGGCGTCCGCCACGGCCTGACTTTGGGCTCGCCGATCCTGCTATTGATCCGCAACCGCGACTGGGAGAACTGGACGCGCGTGATGCAGGTCGAGCCGCTGACCGAGGAGCAAGCCGCGGAACTAGCCGAACTGGCGGCAGCGGGCGACAAGAAGGCCACTCCGATCACGAGATTGCGAGCCGGTCATGCGGACCTGGCCGGCGCCACCAAGTACGGCTTCGACGACGTCCGGAACGTCCTCGAGCGCGCGTCGGCTCGCGAGACGGCCGCTCGGGTAGCCGCCGGGGCCGTTGCACGGAAGTTTCTGGCCCAGCTCGGGATCAGCGTTTGGTCTTACACCGCCGAAGTAGGCGGCGTGGCCTTCGATCCGGCCCATTCCACGCGGAGCCGGGATGAGACGGAAGCCAGCCCGCTCCGCTGCCCCGATGCCGATGCCGAGCTGCGAATGGTCGCCCGCATCGACGAGGCGCGCAACTCCGGCGACACCGTGGGCGGCATCTTCGAGGTGGTCGCCGGCGGCGTCCCGATCGGGCTCGGCAGCCATGTCCATTGGGATCGTCGTTTGGACGCGGCGCTGGCCGGAGCGGTCATGAGCATCCCTATCGTCAAGGGTGTTGAGTTCGGCCTCGGGTTCGAGCAAACCCGTCTGTTCGGTTCGGCCGTCCAGGACGTGATCGAGGGTCGAGATCAGGTTGGGGACTGGCTGCGGCGCACGAACAACGCCGGGGGCCTCGAAGGCGGCATGTCCAACGGCCAGCCGATAGTGATCCGCGGCGCTGTGAAGCCGATTTCGACGCTCCCCCGCCCGCTCGTTTCGGCCGACCTGGTGACGGGTCAACCCGTCGAGAAAGCCCATTACGAACGCAGCGACATCAGCGTCGTGCCGGCGACCGGCGTCGTGGCCGAGGCGATGGTCTGCCTGACGCTGGCCGATTTTGCACTGGACAAGTTCGGCGGCGACTCGATGGCGGAGACCCT
>CAZRUC010000121.1:0-3095 GCA_964603175.1 uncultured Anaerolineaceae bacterium | reverse complement strand
GCCGACCCGAGCCCCGAGCTGCGCCGGGTCATCGCGACGGGCGGCGGCACCGTCATCGACCCGCGCAACCGCTGGCTCCTATATCGCGACCGGTTCGCCGTTTGGCTGGACGGCGCCCCGGAGATCCTGGCCCAGCGGCTGAGCAGGAGCGCCAACGTTCGACCGCTCATCGCCGGCAACGACCCATCGATGGCGTTGCGAGAGCTGGTCGAAGCCCGCCGCCGCTTCTACGCCCCGGCGCTCCAGATCAGCGGGACTTCCAACGTGTCGTCGATCGTCGCGACCCTGGAACGTCGCCTTGCCGACGGGCCGGGCCACGGCGTTACCATCCTGCGAGCGGACACCGCCATCGGCCGGCTCGAGATCGGTTCGGGTATCGCGGCCTCGTCGGTGGCTTCGTCGCTGGTACGTCTGGGGGCGCGGCGGGCGATCCTCCTTGCGGAACCCAAGACCTGGCAGACGGCAGGCGCGGCAGTCGCCGACGCGCTCACTGCCGGCGGGTGGCCGGTGGAGCACATCCTGCTGCCTCGCGGCGAGCACGCCAAGCGCATGTCCGTAATAGAGGAAACGTGCCGCCAGCTAGCCCGTATGCACGTCGATCGGAGGGAACCGCTCGTCGCCATCGGCGGTGGCGCGCTCACGGACGCCGCCGGTTTCGTAGCAGCCACTTACCTGCGGGGCGTCCCGATAGTCCACGTCCCGACGACGCTGGTCGGCCAGATCGACGCCGCAATCGGAGGCAAGACGGCCGTGGATCTGCCCGAAGGCAAGAACCTCGTCGGCGCCTTTCACCAGCCGGCGGCGGTGATCTCGGACATCTCCTTCCTGGCAACTCTGCCATTGCGGCAGCGCCGCGCGGCCCTGGGCGAGGTCGTCAAGATGGCCGTCCTGGGCGACGAACGGCTGCTCGAGCTGGTAGAGGAAGACGGCGTGGCGATTGCTCGAGGCGAGGATGGCCCGGTGGAGTCGGGCACACTCGGGGAGATGGTCGAACGCTGTGCGTGGGCTAAGGTGGAGGTCGTGACCGCAGACGAGCGAGAGGCCGGTCGGCGCATGACCCTAAACCTGGGCCACACCATCGGCCACGGCATCGAGGCGGCGGCCGGCTACTCGGCCATTCTCCACGGGGAGGCAGTCGCCTACGGGCTTCGTGGCGTGTTTGCGATGGCCACGGCGCTGGGCATTGCCTCCGCCGAACGAGCCGAGCGCATCAACACCCTGCTCGACAGGCTCGGTCTCGCAGTGGAGCGTCCCGAAGTCGGGCTCGAGGCCGTGCGCGAGCACATCGCGACAGACAAGAAGCACGCCCTGGGGCGGCTGAGCTGGGTTCTGCCGGCCGAGCTCGGGGTGGCAATCAGGTCGGATGTACCCGCGGAGGTAGTCGATCTCGGCCTCGCGGCGGCGCTCCGGACGGCTCCGATCCTGCACGGGTTCGAGATGAGCCAGTCATGATCCGCGTGCTCGTCCTCAACGGCCCGAACCTGAACCTGCTCGGCACGCGCGAGCCGGAGATCTACGGTCACACGACGCTTGCCGAGATCGACGAAGGGCTCAAGCGGCGCGGTGCCGAGCTCGGTCTCGCCGTCGAATGCCTCCAATCGAACCATGAGGGCGTTCTCATCGATCGGCTGCACCGGCGCGACTTCGACTGGGCGATCGTCAACGCCGGCGGGCTGACGCACACGAGCATCTCTCTGCGAGACGCGTTGCTGGCGGTAGGCCGTCCGTTCGTCGAAGTCCACCTCTCCGATCCGAGCAAGCGCGAACCCTTCAGGCACGTCAACTACTTCCACGACATCGCGGCCGAGTCGGTCGTGGGTCTGGGGGCGACCGGATACACGGTCGCGCTGGAGATCGTCGCGCGCCGGAACGGTGGCGCGCCCGCCGATTCCGAGGCTCGCTGAATGGCAGATCGCCGGGACGATCGTTTGCTCGAGCCGCGGGAACTCGAGTCGCTCCGGGCCGAGATAGACGCTCTCGACCTCGAGATCGTCGGGCTGCTGAATCGCCGGGCCACGCTCGGATTGGCCGCCGGCCGCGCCAAGACGCGCAGCGGCCGGCCCCTGATCGATGCCGAGCGCGAACGCGACGTGCTGGTCCGGATCTCGCGAGCGAACGAGGGGCCTTTCCCTCAGGAGGATCTGCTGGCGCTCTACCTGCAGTTGATCGAGACTATCAAGCACCTCGAGGCGACCCAGAATTCGAGGTCGTCGACAGATTGAAGCTCTCAAGGGAGCGGAGGATCCGTGGAGAGCCCACGACCCGGCAAGCGCAAGATGCGCAGCTATACCCTCGCGGCTTTGCTCGGTGTCTTCGTGGGAGCCGCGGTTCTGGCGATCGCGAGTCGCGCGCTTCCGGGGCCTCTGTCGCGGCTGATGAGGGCACCGGTCGCGTCTGAGCCGTCTCGCGACCCCGGGGACAGCGCGCCCGACTGACCGCGCTTCTGAAACCGGTGCGTCCTGCCGACACCTCGGTGGAATGAGCGAGACCTCTGCCCAACAGGACCCGAATCCTTCGAGGGCCTACTTTAAGCGACGCCTGGGACTTGTCCGCGGGCTGGCTGCGCGTGTGGCCCCGAGGATCGATCCGATCGTCCTGCTGATCCTGCTCTGGACCGCGGGTTATCTCGCGTTCGGGACCACTCCGCTGCGACGACCCGACGGGCATGCGGCAATCTCCGACTTCTGGCTGATGCCGACGGGCATGGCGATCGGGCTGATGGGGCTGATGCTTGCGTGGGACGATCGACTCGCCCCGCGCGATCGACTCCCATGGCGCCTGGTGATGGCGGCAGGATTACTGATGCCCCTCACCGACGGGTTGTGGCTCTTCGCCGACGCTGAGATCGGGCTCGTGCCGGTGATCGTCGCCTCGGCTGCGGGGCTGCTGCCACTCATCCTTCTGGCCGCGGCGGTCCTACTGTTCCGCCGGTCCGGCAGCGCACGCCCACGGGCACGGATTCTGGTTACGGTCGACTTCGCGGCCGTGGCGCTCATGGCGGCGCTGACCATCTGGTATTTCGTGGTGGAGCCCCAAGGGGCCGGACGGGGTGAGATGCTCGGTTGGGTCGCGAGCGGCAGCTCGGCCGTGTTGGC
>CAZRUC010000120.1:0-7146 GCA_964603175.1 uncultured Anaerolineaceae bacterium | reverse complement strand
GTGCTCCAGCTGCTCGGCTCCGAACGAGCACTCGTCGTCCACGGTGCCGGCTTGGACGAGTTGCCACTCGATGGCACGGGCGTCCTCTACGACGTGACGCCCGCCAAAGTGACCCGGCACGACGTCGTGGCGTCGGCGCTCGGCCTCGGCGCGGCTCCACTATCGGCGCTGGCCGGTGGTACTCCCGCCGAGAACGCGGCCGCGATCGAAACGATCTTCGGCGGCGAAGCCGGTCCGCGGCGGGATGTCGTCCTGCTCAATGCGGCTGCGGGCTTCCTGGCGGCGGACCGCGTGACCGAGCTGCGCGAAGGCGTCCTTCTGGCCGCATCCACGATCGATTCCGGCTCGGCAGCCGGACTCCTCGGCCGACTGCGCGCGGCCAAAACGGCGCACGATGCGGCGGCTGCTTCAAGGCCGAAGCCGATGGAGGCGGCTCGAGCATGACGACCGAAACCGCACGCGTCGGAGGGGCCGGCGGCCGGGCCCGATCCGAGGCGGCGAGTCCCAGCGTGGTCGCTCAGATCGCGACTCGCCGCCTTGCCGACGTCCAGGCCGAGCTCGGCTCGCTGACATACCGCGCCCTGGCCGCCGATGCGGCCGCTGTTTCGGCCCGGCCCGGCGGCGCCCCACGTCCAGTGGCGGAGCGGCTGGCTGGTCCGGGCACGCATCTCATCGCCGAAGTGAAGCGCCGCTCGCCTTCGGCCGGCGCGATCGCGGACGAGGTCGACCCGGTGGCACTCGCCCGCGCCTACGAGGCCGGCGGCGCGAGCGCGATCTCGGTCCTGTGCGAGCCGCACTGGTTCGGCGGCTCGGTATCCGACCTGCGGCTTGTCCGGGCGGCGGTCACGCTGCCGATCCTGGCGAAGGAATTCGTGGTCGACGAGCGGCAGCTCCCCGTCCTGCGGGCGGCGGGTGCGGACATGGTCCTGCTCCTCGCCTCGGTGCTCAAGCCGGGGAAGCTGGCACGGTTCGTGAAGCTGGCCCAAAGGCTCGGTCTGGAGCCGCTGGTGGAGGCCCACGACGAGCGCGAACTGCGCGCGGCTCTGGCCACCGAAGCGCGCTTGATCGGGCTCAACAACCGCAATTTGCGCAGCCTCGAGGTCGACCCGGAGAACTGCGTCCGCCTGCGGGCGCTCGTTCCCAACGACCGGCTGGTGGTGGGCGAGTCGGGCGTTCGCGAGCCCCGGACGCTGGTCGGCTGGAGGGCGGTCGGGATTGACGCCGCCCTCGTCGGGGAGACGCTGATGCGATCGGTCGATCCGGCCGCGGCGGCCCGGGCGTTCGTGACGGCAGGCTCCGTGCCACACGACGTGGCGGCGGAAGCTCGCCAGCCGCTCACCAAGATCTGCGGCGTGACGGATTCCGCCGGAGCGCTGGCGGCGGTCCGCGCAGGCGCCGACGCCGTGGGCCTGAACCTGGTTCCGGGAACGCCCCGCTGTCTCTCGCTGTCCGAAGCCGCGGCTCTCGCGACGCTGATCCGGGACTCTTCGCCCGCAGGCTCGCGGCCCCGGATAGTGGCCGTGTTCGCCGACGCCGCTCCGGAATACGTGTCCGCCGCCATCGCGGCCTGCGACCCCGACGCGATCCAGCTTTCCGGCGACGAGCCCGCAGCCGGGATCACGCTCGCGGCAGCAGGCCGTCCCGTCTGGAAAGTTCTGCACCTGCCGGCCGGCCCCTCGGCCGGCGCGCCGGCGGAACTCGCGGACGCCGGTTCCGCGGCCGCGGAGGCGATCGAGGCAGGCAGGGCATACCTGGCCGCCGGCGCCGACCGGCTCATTCTCGATAGCGCCGGAGGCCGGTTCCCCGGCGGCACCGGGCGAACGGTGGATCGCCGCGTGGCAGCGATCGTGGCGCGCGAGTTGCCCGTCATTCTCGCCGGCGGCCTGGACGCCTCGAACGTGGCCCAGGCCGTGCTCGACGTGCCGGCCGTCGGCGTCGACGTCGCTTCGGGCGTGGAGCTGCCGCGCGTCGCCGGGAAGCGGCCGCGCAAGGATCCCGTGCGTGTCGCGATCTTCGTCAAGCGGGCCCGCGCGGCGCGCTTCGATCGTCCGCACATCCCGTCCCGCCCAACGCCAGTCCCGGAGCCGCTCCTCGAGCCCGACGCGCACGGCAAGTGGGGTCTGGACCGCGACTTCGGCGGGCGTTACGTGCCGGAAACTCTGGTCGCGGCCCTCGACCAACTGGAGCGAGCCTGGGCGGAGACCCGCCACGATCCGCGTTTCTGGGCGGAATTGCGCGAACTGCAGTTCCACTACGGCGGCCGGCCGACGGCGATGTACCGGGCCGATCGGCTGGGAGCGGAAGTGCTGGCCGAAGCTCGGGAGTTGGCCGCGGCGGCCGGGGCCGGCAGTGCGGCCGACCTCCTGCCCGAGCGGATTCGGCTCTACCTCAAGCGCGAGGACCTGAACCATACCGGCGCCCATAAGCTCAACAACGCCCTTGGCCAGGTGCTGCTGACGCGGCGGCTCGGGAAGAGCCGGGTCATCGCCGAGACCGGCGCTGGCATGCACGGCGTGGCTACGGCTACGGCCTGCGCGCTCCTCGAGATTCCGTGTGTGGTTCACATGGGCGTCGAGGACATCGCGCGCCAAGCTCCCAACGTGCTCCGGATGCAGGCTCTGGGCGCGGAAGTTCGGCCGGTGCACGGCGGTTCCGGGACTCTCAAGGACGCGGTCAGCGAGGCCCTGCGCGACTGGGTCACCAATGTGGAGACGTCGCACTACTGCCTGGGATCGACGATGGGACCGCACCCGTATCCAATGATCGTGCGCGACTTCCAACGCGTCATCGGCGACGAGGCCGCGGCTCAGCTGCTGGCGGTCGAGGGGCGGTTGCCGGACATGGCGATCGCGTGCGTCGGCGGCGGATCCAACGCGTTGGGCCTGCTCAGCCGATTCATCGGCGAGCCGTCGGTCAGGCTGGCGGTGGCCGAGGCGGCGGGGGAGGGGATTGCCACAGGCCGGCATGCGGCGGCGTTGCTCGGTGGCACGCCCGGGATCCTCCACGGCTCGCGCTCGTACATGCTCCAGGATGCCGACGGCCAGGTCATCGAGGCGGTCTCGATATCGGCCGGCCTCGACTATCCGGGCATCGGGCCTCAGCTCGCGGCATTGATGCAGGCGGGTCGGCTGATCGTTTCATCGGCGACCGACATCGAGGCGGTGGCGGCGGTTCGGCAGGTCGCCCGGACGGAAGGGATCCTCGCCGCGGTCGAGTCGGCGCACGCGGTCGCGGCGCTGCCGGGTGTGCTGGCAGGAACGGCGACGACGGCAAGTGGTGCGCCGGCGTCGGGCGCCCCGAAGGGCGGCCCTCCGAAGTCGGGCAGCCACGGGCCTCTCCCGCGCGAGGCCGTGGTCGTGCTCGGCCTTTCGGGTCGCGGCGACAAGGACCTCGCAGCTCTGGGCCTCGAGGAGGGCGCGAGATGACTGACACGGGATTCGCCGGCGAGCGTTCCTCCTCCGGCGCCGGGTCGGTCCTCACTCATGGTGCGGCCGCGCCAAACCCCACAAGCGCGGCCGCGCCTACCCTCTCCGGCACGAACGAGACGCAGGGCGCACGGAGGATCGCGGCCTCGTTCGGTCGGGCCGCGACGGCAGGTCGCTCCGCTTTGATCCCGTACGTGGTGGCGGGTTATCCGGACCACGAGACTTCGCTTTCCGCGGCGCTTGCGGCGGCCGATGCCGGCGCGGATCTGCTCGAAATCGGCTTGCCCTATTCCGATCCGCTGGCCGACGGAGCCACTCTCCAGCGGGCGACCTCGGCGGCGCTTCGGGCGGGAGCCACGTTGGAGCGCAGCGTGGAGCTGCTGCGGGCCATCGCCGCGGCGCGGCCCAACCTGCCCCTGATCCCGATGTGTTACGCGAACCAGATACTCGGGGGAGGGGACGGCCGCGCGGTTGCCACTCGCCTGGCGGAGGCCGGCGCGGCGGGCGTGATCGTCGCGGACCTGACGCCCGACGAAGGCATGCGCTTCGAGGCTGTCGCACGCGACTTGGGCCTCGCGTTGGTCTACCTCATCGCCCCTACGACTGTCGCGGCGCGACGTGCCGAGGTGGCCGGCCGATCGGGCGGCTTCCTCTATTGCGTCTCGCTGGTGGGCGTCACGGGCGCGCGGGCGTCGCTGCCCTCGTCGGTCCGTGCCCTCGTTGCCGCGGCCAGAGCGGACTCCCCGGTTGCCGTGGCGGTCGGTTTCGGCGTAAGCCGTCCTGCCCATGTCCGAATGCTCGTGGCCGCCGGCGCCGACGGCGTCATCGTGGCTTCGGCACTGGTCGATGCCCTCGGCCCGGACGGTCGAGACGTCTCGTCGCTTGCCCGCCTCGTCGTCAGGCTCCGCTCGGCCACGAACCGGCAATAGCGGCCACAGGCCCGCAGGCCCCGACCCGCTCCGCGTCCCGACCCGTGCCCCGCGCCTGCCCCGTGGGCCGCTCCGCGTCCCGACCCGTGCCCGACCCGTGCCCGCTCCGCGTCCCGACCCGTGCCCGCTCCGCGTCCCGACCCGCGTCGCGACCCGGGCCCACCCAGGCCCACCCAGGCCCACCGAAATCCCGTCTTACCCCCAGGCCGAGTGTTATGGGGGGATCGGGCGAAGTCGAAGCCCGACGGCTGCGCAGTCCGGGCGGCGTTTGGACGTTTCTGAGCGTGATTGGAGCCGCGATTTCAGCCCGCAACTCAGCTCACGCGATACCAACGGCCCGAAGTCCCTCTTACCACTCGTCACTGGGATAAGACGGGAAACCCAGCCGACCCTCGGCCGCGCCGGCCGCGCCGCCCCGCCGACCGCCAGCCGACCCTCGGCCGCGCCGGCCGCCCTCGGCTGCGCCGCCCCCCGGCCGCGCCCCAAGCGAGGCCTAAGCCGCGGCCTCGTGTGGCGCGTCGTCGGTCGCGCCGGCTGCCGCCCCCGCCGCCCCCTCGGCCGCGCCCAAGACGCTTCTCTCTGCCGTCACGAGGTCCGTCCGGAGCAAGTCGGCCCACGCTTCCGCGCCCATCGGCCTGGCGAAGAAGAAACCTTGGCCCAGTTCGCAGCCCAGCAGGCGCAGCGTTTCGGCCTGCTCGTCCTGCTCGATTCCCTCGGCGACGGTCTGGATCTTCATCGCTCGCCCGAGGTCGATGATGCCGCGCGCGATGGCCGAATGAACGCCCTCGCCAGCTACGTCGTCGACGAAGGACTTGTCGATCTTGACGATGTCGATCGGGAAGCGGCGTAAATGGCTCAGCGATGAGTAGCCCGACCCGAAGTCGTCCAGCGCGACCCGAACACCCAGGTCCCGCATTTGACCCAGCGCGCTGGCTGCAACCACCGGGTCGGCCATCAGGACGGTCTCCGTGACTTCGAGCACGAGCCAGCTGGCTCTGATCCCCGACTCGTCGATCGCCCGAGCGACCTCCTCCACGATCGTGTCTCGCACGAGTTGCCTCGACGAAAGATTCACGCTCATCGTGAACGGCTCGCCGCCGCCGCGGAGACGCTGCCAGTCGGCCAGCTGGCGACAGGCCTGGCGTAGCACCCAAGCACCGAGGGGAACTATCAGTCCCGTCTCTTCGGCCAGCGGAATGAATTCGAGTGGCGCGATCAAACCGCGACTCGGGTGTTGCCAGCGGACCAGGGCTTCGGCGCCGATGACTTCGCCGCTTTCGAGCCGCACTATCGGCTGGTAATAGACGACGAATTCCTCTCGCTCGATGGCTCGCCGGAGTTCGGCCTCGAGACTGAGTCGGGCCACGACGGCGTCGTGCATCGCCGGCTCGAAGATCTCGAACCGGCTCTTGCCCTTGGACTTGGCGGTATACATCGCCACATCGGCGTTGCGCAGCAGGTCCCCGGCAGTATCGCCGGGCTGGCGGACTGCGATGCCGATGCTCGCGCTGATGAACACTTCCTGGCCGAGGACCCAGAACGGAACGCCAAGAGCCGACCTGATCCGCTCCGCCACCCTGGCCGCGTTGGTCACGTCGGCGTCCTCGAGCAGGACGGCGAACTCGTCGCCACCGAGCCGTGCCGCGGTGTCCTCCGGACGCAGCATCGACCTGATCCGGTGGGCTGTCTCGACCAGCACATGGTCGCCGGCGGCGTGGCCAAGGCTGTCGTTGATCGTCTTGAAGTTGTCCAGGTCGATGAACAGCACCGCATCGTCAGAGACGCGGCGTCGATCGAGCGCGTGCTCGACCCGCTCTCGGAACAGGCTCCGATTGGCCAGCCGGGTAAGCGGATCGTGGAAGGCCTGGAACGTGAGCTTCTGCTCGAGGGCTTTACGCTCCTGCAGGTCGCGGGTATTCAGCACCACTCCCGGGGTGTCAACGTCGCCATCGCTACTCGAGGCAACTGTCTCCACCGGCAGCCACGAGCCGTCGGCCTGGCGAAGCCGCCACTCGCCGCAGAAACGCCGTCCGCGTCCGGCGGCCGCACGGGCCACGAGCTTGTCTAGGGCGTCGACGTCTTCGGGATGGGCCAGCCCGGAGAGGGTCGTCCCGAGCAGCCCGCCGTTTCGAACCGCGACCATCCGCTCGACCGACGGGCTCACGTAGTCGATCGTGCCCTTGGAGTCCACCGCCATGATGAGGTCGGAGGAGTTGCGCACCAGCCAGCCGAACCGCGCCTCGGACTTTCGGCGGGCCCGATCCAGGTCCGCTGCCTCGCGGAAGGCCGCCACCTGCCGGACCACGATCATGCCGCTCAGCGCCAGACATCCCGCGACCACGATCAGGAAATGCGCTCCCAGATTGACCACGAGCAGGATGAGCGGCGACGTCCCGACGATGACGCAGGCGTAGAAGAGCGGGCTCGAGTGTCGAACGGGAGCGATGCTGTCGTTCCGCTCGCGCGAGCGCAGCTCGAGCCAGCCGCCGATGAGGAGACCGGTTCGTAGGAGCGCGAATGAGACCTGGCCGACGGCCGAGCCGCCGGCGGTCGTTGGCCCGGCTACGGCTACCGCACCGACGATCGCGGCCGCGCCGCCGAGCACGAGAGCCGTTGCGGCGTTGGCAGAAAGCCCGGTTACCGGAAGGATCGCAATCCGAGCGAGAATCAGTATCGCCAACACAGCCGAGCCGCTGCCCAAGACCCAACCGAGCGTCTCGCCCCGTCCGGCCCCTTGCGGCTCCACCACGAAATACCAGATGGTCAGCGCCGCCATGAGCGCCACGGCCGCG
>CAZRUC010000119.1:0-7157 GCA_964603175.1 uncultured Anaerolineaceae bacterium | reverse complement strand
CGGCTCCCGGAGATGACGCTGGCGATGAAACCTGCGATTGCGCCCACGACGATCCAGGTAACGATCGTCATTTGGGGAATGTCTTGCATTGGTTTGCTTCTTTCAGGAGCGCTACGCGATGGCCGGTTCGTGTCGGAAGACGGCAAGGCTCCAGATCACGATCAATTCGATGATGGTCCAGCCCACGAAGGCCACGACTGCGGCGATGTCGAGCACGGAACCCCCGGCCGCCACGGCGCTGAGGCGCAGGATTCCCACAAACGGCGCATCCAGAACGGCGCCGACGCCGGTAATGAGCGAAACGAGGAAGTTGCCGGTTCGAGCGTCGAGAAGCAGCAGCACGATCCGCAGCCCGATCACGATCTGGATCATCCCGAAGACCAGGACGACGATGCGGCGGGCGGTTTCGTTGTTGCTAGGCCGAACGTCGAGCTGGCGGCTGGTAACGGTCCGGTTGCTCGAGACACCGGACTCGGTCGTGCTCGGAGTGTCGGTGGTGACGCTCCGCTGTTCCTGAACTGTCATATGGGGATCTTCTTCCCGGCGACGGACGATGGACCTGCATCCGGCCATAAAGCCGATTGGATCCGTCGATCAGTGACCGTGATTTGATGGTGAACCTGCGCCCAGTGCGGCGCGAGGATGAAAACCCCACCGAACGGAAACGGGATTTACGCCGACTTCGGCGCTGTATGGGTCCGGCTGGGGCGAGAGGCGATCGCAAATCCGAGGATTGACGCGGGAGCGAAGGCGGCCAGCGTGGCCAGACGCGGAGCGCCTGCGAGTCGAAGGCCGGCGCCGAAGCCTATCGAGACGGCGGCCAGCAGCCCAAGCCTCGAATCGGGCATCGTCTGCAGCCTGGTCACGGTGCTCTCGGCACCTGCCTGCGCTCGACCGACGGTCCCCGGCAGCCGCTCGCCGACCTGCTCAACCCGGCACCTGGCCATATTGGCGATTGCCGGGATGCGCCGGATCGCATCGGAGGCGCCGGTCCGTGCCCGCATGAATACTCGTCGCACGCGCCCGACCGATTCCTGTCCGTCGTCCTGAGTTTCCATCGTGACCTCGGTCGTAGTGATGTCAGAACCCCGGAGTGGCGCCGAGGCCGATGGCGAGGGCGAGCAGGATGCTTAGTACGCCGAGCAAGAGGCCCAGAGCTTCCAGCTCATCTCGACGGCCGCGCTTCGGCCACACCTCTTCGATCGGCTGCCCGAGCGAGGCGTCGGCCGGCGCCAGTGCCGTCGGCATGGAAATCGTATTGAGATGTCTGGTCGCGTCCACGGCCATGGAACCTCGTGGGTTGCGGGCCGGGCGAAACTATCGCCCTAGTCTCGAAAATTAGGTGTTGACAACTCGTCGCGCGAGGATGGAAACCCTGCATGCGGCGGCCGTTGCGGGGTCCTAGTGCGCTGCCGCTTGCGCTGCAACCGCCAATGGCAGGAGCACGAGAATCAGCAGCGCCGCGAACCCCACTAGAAAGGTCGTTCGAACGGCGGTGACGGCAAGCATGCGGTAGTGGTTCATCGACAACGAGTGAACCTCGTGGGTAAGTGCTTGGGCGATATACTCGCCCTGTCTTTGCAAGATAGGCTCCGACGGATCGTCCTGCGAGTATGGAAACCCGCCATGTGTTGGTCGGTAAGTCCGCGGGGCCACATAGCGAAAGAGCGTGGACATCGTGGCGAGACCGGCGATCCCTGCGGAATCCCAGCTCGTCGTGATCGGGTCTTCGGCGGGCGGGATCGAGGCGTTGTCGCGCGTCGTGGCGAGCCTTCCGGCCGACTTCCCGGCGCCGATCGTGATCGCTCAGCATCTCGACCCGCGGCGGCCCAGTCACCTCCACGAGATACTCGCGCGTCACGCGACGCTGCCCGTCCGAGTGGTGGAGGAACACGAGGCCCTCCAGGACGGCGTGATCTTCGTGGTTCCCTCGAACCGACTCGTGGAGATCAGCCACGGCGACCTGCGGCTTCACGCAGCCAAGGCGGGTGCGGTCGCACCCTCGATCGACGGGTTGTTCGAGAGCGCCGCCGATGTGTTCGGTCCCGGGCTCATCGCGGTGATCCTGACGGGCAGCGGGTCTGACGGATCCTCGGGAGCCTGGCACGTCAAGAACGCGGGTGGAGCGGTCGTGATCGAAAACCCGGCGACGGCGATGTTTCCTTCGATGCCGAGCTCCATCGCGCCGTCCCTCGTGGACGCGACAGCCGACATCGACTCGATCGGAGCGGTCCTGTGCGACCTTCTGGCCGCGGGCAGCCCTCCCGCGGACGAGAGCGATCACGACGAGCTGAGCACCCTCCTCGAACGCATCCACGAGCGAAGCGGCATCGACTTCAGCACCTACAAGCCGGCTACGATCCTGCGGCGGTTGCGGGGCCGCATGAACGCCACGTCGCGCCCAACGCTGGCGAGCTACGCGGCCCACCTCGAGTCGGATCCCGAGGAGTACGCCCGGCTGGTCAACAGCCTGCTGATCAAGGTGACGGAGTTCTTCCGGGACCCCAAGCTCTTCCAGTACCTGCGCGAGCACGTTCTCCCCGAGCTGATCGCGGAGGCCCGCCAAGAAGGGCGGGAGCTCCGCCTCTGGTCGGCCGGTTGCTCCACTGGCGAAGAGGCTTACTCCCTTGCCATCACCGTGGCCGAAGCCCTCGGGGAAAAAGCCGCGTGGCCCGACATCCGGATCTTCGCCACGGACATCGACCGCGAGGCCATCGCCTTCGCGCGCCGGGGGATCTATCCGCCCAGCGCGCTCAAGAGCGTGCCGGCGGGCGTTCGAGACCGCCACTTCGTTAAATCGGACGGCCATCTCGAGGTCGCCAAACGGCTGCGCGCCCTCATGGTCTTCGGCGAGCACGATCTCGGCGAACGAGCGCCCTTTCCGCGGATCGATCTTCTCCTCTGTCGGAACGTCCTGATCTACTTCGCCGTGCCCATGCAGCAGATCGCCCTCGAGACATTCGCGTTCTCGTTGCGGCCCGGCGGCCGATTGGCCCTCGGAACATCCGAGACCGTCATGACCCTGCCCGAGCCCTTCGAGGAGGAGCAAGCCCGCCTGCGCGTCTACCGGAGACGGCCGGGGAACTACGCGATTCCTCCGATGCGACCTGCGGTGCTTCGCCAGCGACGGACCCGGGAAACCCAACTCGATCAGGCCATCCGAGTTGCGCGCCACGACGTCCGGCGCGACGTAGAGTCCTCGGAGTCGGCGGATAGCCTGCTCCTCAACCTGACCGTCGGTATCGTCGTCGTCGATCCGCGGTATTACATCCTCCGCATCAACTCGGCGGCGCGCAAGATGCTCGGCATCCACGGCACGGCGTTCGACCAGGATTTCATCCATCTGGCCGAGGTTCTTCCTCCCGGCACGATCCGTGTCGCCATCGACGCAGCCTTGGGCGGCAAGACCACCTCAACCGTCTTCGAGGTGGAGGCCACCGACGCAGCGAGCGAGACGACCCATTTCGTGGAGGCAACCATCCGGCCGTACCGCGTCGAGAACCGCGCAATCGAAGGCGTCATCGTCGAACTGACAGACGTGACCAAGCTCGAGCGCGAGCGTCGCAGCGACATCCGGACCCGTGAGCGACTCGACAAAGCGATCGCTACGAACGGCCGGCTTCTTCGAGCCAACGAGGAACTGACCAACCTGGTCGCCCAGCTCCGGGCCGCGAACGAGGCGATGCTTCTCGCCAGCGAGGAAGCGCAGTCCACTCGCGAGGAAGCGGAAACCGTCAACGAGGAGTTCCAGGCCACCAACGAGGAGCTGGAAACCCTCAACGAGGAGCTGACCGCGAGCGTCGAGGAACTGCGTGTCGCCAACGAGGATCTGGCCGCGCGCACCGACCAGCTCAGTGCCCAGGCGGTCACGCTCGAACAGCAGAGGCTGAGCAGCCAGGAGGAGCACGATCGTCTGAGATCTACCCTTGCGAGCCTTGGCGATGCGGTCGTTGCGGTCGACCACGACGGCCAGATAGTGACCACCAACGCCGCATACGATCGGTTTTTCGGTGGGCCCGACGCTGAGATCGAGCCTGAGGATGCCGCGGGCCTGCCCATTCCACTGGCCCAACGGCCGCAGCGAAGAGCCGCCCGCGGCGAACGATTCCGGATGGAATTCGCGACGAGGGAGTCCGGCGGGACTCGCCGCTGGTTCGAGGCCGTTGCCGAGCCGCTCACCGCCGGGGACCGCACCTGGGGCGGGGTGATCGCGATCCGAGACCTATCCGAGCGCACGATGCGCCTCAGCCTGGAGCGGCTGATGGCCGCCGCAGGACACGAGCTCAAGACGCCCGTGGCCGCCCTGCATGGATACATTCAGCTGGTCGAGCGCCACCTCGGTGAGGACGGCTCCACGCAGGCCCGCACCTACACGGCTCGGTCCCTCGCGCAGACCAGGAAGATTGGGGAACTCATCGAGCGCCTCTTCGACGTGAGCCGCATCCAGGCCGGTCGACTGGAGCTTGCCACCGCGCCGGTCGATCTCGTTGCGCTGGTGCGCGATGCAGTCGACGTGGCGGAAACACTCCCGAAGGCCCCCGCTATCCGGGTCGCGCGCAACCGCGGACCGATCCTCGTCCAGGCAGATGCGGGTCGCCTGGAGCAAGTCTTCGTCAATCTCCTCTCGAACGCGGTCGAACATGCGTCGGCGTCGCCGACCATCGACGTGAGCGTGCGTCGATCCGGCTCGACCGCCATCGTCGAAGTTCGCGATCATGGCCCGGGGATCGCCCGCGACGAGATCCCGCTGCTGTTCCAGCCATATACGCGGCTGGGCCAGAAACGTTCGGCGGGGCTGGGTCTTGGACTGTACCTGGCGCGCGAGATCGTGCTCGCACATGGCGGGACCATCGAGGCCGAGTCGACCCTCAGCGAGGGAACGGTGATCATCACAAGGCTCCCACTCGGTAAACACGGGGCTCGGCGCAGTGCCGGGCCGAAGGCGGAGGAGTAGGCAAGAACGTGATCCGGCTGGCGATCATCGAGGATCATCCTGCCATTGCAGAGGGGCTCACAGCGCTCTTGCGGGAAGAGCCGGACTTGACCGTCGTCGGGACCGCACGGGACAGCGTCGCCGCCGACCGCCTCATCGAGACCCTGTCCCCAGACGTCATCCTCTGCGACATCCGGCTCGGCGGCGCCGTCGACGGTCTCGAGATCCTGACGCGCTACACGCCGGGCCCTGCGTTCATCATGCTCAGCGCCTACTCATATCCGAGCTACTACGTCGCCGCGGTCGAGCACGGCGCCAAGGGCTTCCTCTCGAAGATGGCGAGCATCGAGCAGATCCTCGCGGCCGTGCGAACGGTCGCGGCCGGAGGGACCGCCTTTCCGGACGATGTCCGAAGGGCCGTACGCGCGGCGCTTCGCCCGCCGACGCCCCGCGAGTCCCAGATCCTGGCACTCGTGGCGGAGGGCCAGGCCAATTCGGAGATCGCGGAACGCCTGTCACTCCGGGTCAAGACTGTGGAGAGCCAGCTGCGGCGGATGTTCGACCGATACGACGTCACGAGCCGGACATCTCTCGTCCGCGTGGCCCAACGCCAGGGCTGGATCGAAGGCGACCACTAGAACTTCGCTGCCTAGTGGAGGTGGCTCTTCTTGACCGCGAGAAGCAGGGCGTCGGCGCGGGCAGTGAGCTGGTCCGGCGTCTCGCCCTCCGCAAGTTCCGCGAGTCCGACGCTGATGCCCACGCCAGCCTCGGCAGTGACCGTCCTGGCGATCGCAGCGAAGCGACGCCGAGCATCCTCGAGGCCGGTCCCGCCCAGCCCGCACAGGAACTCGTCTCCGCCGTAGCGGACGACCGGGTCGAACGACCGTAGCTTCGAGCGGATCGTTCGCACGACGATCTGCAAGACGCGGTCCCCCGCGGCGTGTCCGTCGCGATCGTTGACGGTCTTCATGCCGTCCACGTCCACGAAGGCAAGAACGAAGCACTGGTCGTAGCGGCGTGCCCGGTCGACCTCGTGCTCGAGCGCGACGCCGCCCATCTCTCGCCGATACGCGCCGGTGAGATCGTCGAGGTGGGCACTATGCAACTCGAACTCGAGACGGGCACGTTCGGCGGCGGCCTCTGCCCGGTCCTTGGCCGCCCGGTCCCGGTCGGCCGCCGCCCGAGCGCGATCGACGACCGCATGCTCGCGAATGCGTTCGAGCTTTCGAGCCAGCGGTGCGTCGGATGTGGCAATGGCGCGATCGATCACTTCGGCGCGAGCATCCCGCTGGCGGGCCGCTTCGTCGCGGGCTGCCGCGGTCTGGTCCCGCCGGTCGCCTGTTAGGACGCGAGTGTGCGCGCTCCGGCCGCGATCGTTGAGGGTGAGGAGGCGGCTGAACGTGCCTGCCGCGCGCTCGGTTCGCGAGACCTCGTAGGCAACCGGCGCTGTGGCGCCGGATTCCGAGTAGGCAGCCACCTCGCGATCGGCGCTCGCCTGGTCGCGGTCGGACGCACGCTGGTCGCCTTCCGCGTAGGCCTGATCCCGTTCCGCGGAGGTCTGGTCGCTGTCGGCCGCAGTCTGGTCGGCATCGGCCGCAGTCTGGTCGGCATCGGCCGCAGTCTGGTCGGTGTCCGGGGCGGATCGGTCGGGGTCGGTCACCGCTCGAGCGCCAAGGCGCTGGGACCTCGCTGACACACGACCGTTGCCGCCAGAACGGTTGCTCTTCATTCGGTGCCTACCCAGCCTGACTCGAGTCGTGTCGCCTGACCTACAGCCTGTCCGTGCGTGGCGGAACCATAGCGTTGCCTCCAGTCAGGGCGTGACGCGAGGATGAAAGCCCCCTACCCGCATTGGGCCATTTGGTGCTGCCCGAATGGGTGGCGGTGGCTGGCGTGCGGCAGGCGGTGACGGATCTGGAGGCCGTCGGCGCCTCGGGCGGCGTCGTCTCGGCCCGATTCGGCGCTAGGGCGGGCGATCCGCTCAATCGTTGCGGGCGGGAGGAGGCCGACTTCGGCTGCAGACGCATTGGCACGTGCTTGCTCCGGGGTCTTTGCCCCCGGGATCGCGTACCAGGAACGAGTCAAGCCACTGGTCCACCAGCGCTGGTAGCAATTACGGCGCGGGGGGGGGGGCCCGGGGGGGGGGGGGCCCCCCAGCCGGGGTGGGGGGGGGGGGGGGGGGCGGCGGGGGGCCGGGCGGGGGGTGTGGGGGCCCAAAGCCCCC
>CAZRUC010000118.1:5592-7266 GCA_964603175.1 uncultured Anaerolineaceae bacterium | reverse complement strand
CTATTCGCCGGACGGAACCCATAGCTCGGCCGACAGCGAATGCACGGCCGAGGTCGTAACCGTGCCCAAGCCGGAGGCAACTCCGACGGCAACGGCCACGACAGAGCCCACGCCGACTCCGACCAATCCGCCCACGGCGAGCCCTGCCCCGACCGCGACCCCGACCGCGACCCCGACTCCGACCCCGACGACGGCGCCGACCGCGAAGCCGACGCCCGTCCAGTCGCTCGAGGGAGCAACCGCAACCCCGACCAAGGCCCCGACGGCCACACCGGTCCAGATAGTCGAAGCCGCCACATCGGTGCCGACGGCTACGACACCGGCCACCAGCACCGGGGGCACGCCCGGCGGTAGCGGCGGATCGCCGCTGTTTGCCCTCCTCGTTGCGATGATGTTCGGCGGATTCGGCCTGGTAGCCGTCGAGGCCCAGCGCCGCAGCGTTCGCCGCTGATCCCAGCTCATCCGGCCGCCATCGCGCGGTCGAGCGAAAACCTACCCGACCGGCGGGCCGTAATTGGCCCGCCGGCTCGTTTGTCCCTCAATGACAGGTGCCGGGCAAGGTGAAACGTGTATAAGTGACGCCGTCTGACCCGTCACCGTCGGAGTGGGAGATACCTCATGGAACGAGACACGGCCGATCGGCAGTCTCCGTCCCTGGCACCTGAGCACGACTGGACTGCCGCATCGAGCCTGATCCGGCCATCGCTCAAGCCGGTGGGGACACGTGGCATCGACGGCCTGCACCTCCGCGTTCCAACCGGTGGCGGCACGGGAGATCCCCTCATCAAGGCGGGCCCGGCAGGCATCCCGATCGCTTACGTCATCCCGGGCGCCGGATTCGATGTCCTGGTCGGATCGGACCATCTGCTTTCGTGGGGCGTGGGCCCGGAACGCGTCGACGAGGCCGCGATGGCCAACCTGGCAGCCTGGTCCTCTGCTGCCGGGTGGTCGGACGAGGTGGACGGGCAGCGACGAGTCGTCTGGTCGGACTCGGGCGAGGGCTTGGACGCGGTGCGAGTCTTGCTTCCCGATGTGCGAAAGCGGCTGTCCTCGGATCTCGCTCCGGCGCGGCGGATCCTTGTTGGCGTGCCGGAACGTGACCTGCTGATCGCCGTTGGCCTGGCCGATGGGGACGACGAGTTCGTCGGGATGTTCGTCGCCTACGTCGAGGACAGGGCACTAAATGCGGACGAGCCGATCGACCAGCACGTATTCGAACTCGTGGACGGTGATCTGGTCCCGCTGAGGTCCCCCAAGACGGCTACGCAGGGGGGGCCGGCGGGGTCGTGATCGAGACCGTGATCGTCGCGGTCTGGGCCAGGACGGTGGCCCCGCGCACGGCCTGGAGGCGCATCCGGTAGGACTTCGTCGTATCCAGCTGCTGCAAAGCCGCACCATCCAGGACGAAGGAGTTCGTTCCTGAATCGGTCGCGAGGCCTCCGGGCCAGAAATTGCTGCCGGGGTAGCTTGGGTTACCCGCGGTGCCGGGGGCGTACTCGAGCCTGTATTCCGTGTTGCCGTCCCAGCCGCCCGAATACGGCGCCCAGGTGAACGTGTATATGCCGTCGCCGTTGCCGCTCGGAGCAAAGGCCAGTCCGCCCAGGTTGACGGGCCCGGCAGCGGTCGGCTTCGGCGTAGCGGTACGCGTCGGCGTGGGCTTGGGGGTGGCGGTCG
>CAZRUC010000118.1:0-5492 GCA_964603175.1 uncultured Anaerolineaceae bacterium | reverse complement strand
GAGGCGGTCGGCTCAACCGTGGCCGATGAGGACGGAGTAGAACTGGGGGTCGGACTTGCCGATGGCGAAGAGGTCGGAACCTCGGACCGCGGCTCGGTCTGGCCCGTGGTTGCAGTGGCTGTCGGCGTGGGGTGGGCCTTCGCAACGAGCACGCCCATCGGCAACTCCAGGTCTGCATCCAGGTTGGCATTACTGGCGATCCAGTCCTGCGCGAGAACCTCGGCCGTGATGGCGCGCGTAACAGGTGGGCCGTTCGCGGTGCCGGCCTCCGAGAGTTCGACAGTGGCGCTCATGCCCTCGTTGAGCTGCAGGTTCGTGCCTATCTCGGCACCCTCGATTTCGAAGCCGTCGACGAGAGCGAGAGCGACAACTTCGTCACCGGCTCCGTCGGGTCGCAATGAGCGGTTGAGGTCGAACGCCGTACCATCCGCGACCCAGCTGACGGATCCCGTGTTCACGCTGTAGTCGCCGCCGGCGGGCACGCTCACCCGGTAGTAGACCTCGCCTGAAAGCTGGTCGAT
The DNA here is from genome assembly GCA_964603175.1 of uncultured Anaerolineaceae bacterium. GTDB lineage: Bacteria > Chloroflexota > Limnocylindria > Limnocylindrales > CSP1-4 > Fen-1039. Next base: position 4,971 of record CAZRUC010000118.1, on the reverse strand, counting down.
AGCCACCTGGCCCAGGTCGATCTTGACGAGCTTTACATCTGCACCCGCGGCCAGTCGAACGCGGCTGTCGTCGATCGTGAGATTGACGTGGCCGCCCTGCCCTACCTGGATCTCGTCGTCGACCTGGAGCGTCTGGTAGGAAGTCAGCTCAGTCCGTGCGCCCGCCCGGATCAGGGTCGCGGAAATAGTTTCCTGCGCGACTGCGGCACCTCGCGACGGTCCGGAGAAGAGCCCAAGACCGTAGGCCGTCAAGGCTAGGATCAGGCAAGCGGCCAGCGGCACAACAGCCCACTTCTTCGAAATGTGAGGGACGGCGAGATGAACGTGAACTCTCGGTCTTGATCTGGTGGCCCGACCCTCGCTTGGGAGCGACTCGCCGGAGGGGTGCACGTCGGGCGAGGGGGCCTTGGCTGACGGGGTCTTCGCGGCCGGAGTCTTCGCGGTCGGGGTCTTCGCGGTCGGGGTCTTCGCGGCCGGGACCTTCACAACCACCGCAGGACTTACCGGCGCCGGTGACGGTAGCTCTTCGACCGCGACCGCGGTTCGGTCGGCGGCTCGCGCCTTGGCGGCCCACTTGTAGAACGCCTCGATGGAGGCTTCATCGACGTCCGCGGCGTCGAGAAGTCCCGCGGTCTGGATCGAGGCGGTCACGGCAGGAGCTGCCGGCAGGTTCTCTCCCGCGCGAGTGGAGATCGGCGGCCACTCCGGCGCTTGACCGAAGGGATGGCTTATGCCACGTCGACCAGGGGTCGGTTGGGATGGAAGCGATTGTGGTTTCGGTAGCGGCATTGGAACCGGCAGCGACGCAGCGGTCGTCGGGGCCGACGGGACCGGCGAAGACCCGTTGGGCTCCGGTGTGGTTCCGGCACCGGGGAACGGACCCGACGGAGGCATGGGCGGGATCAACGGCGCCGGTGCGGCCGGAGCGGGCGGCGTGGGACTGAATTCCGGGGCGCCGGCAGTCGTAGTCACGCCGGCTGCGGGACCCGTCAGAATGCCCGCCAGCTCGTCGCGGAGATTCCTGGCGAATCCCGGATCTGGCTGCTCGCGATGAGCCGAGACGATTCGCGCCAATCGCCCGGCGTCGCCGAGTTCGTGGGCAAGGTCGTCGAGCTGGGTGACGTCGGGGGTTTCGTCAGGCAACATCTTCAGACTCACTGGCAATGGCGCTGCGTACGGCGCTCAGGGCTCGATTCAGCCTGGCGTCCAGAGCCTCGCCGGAGCAACTCATGACGGCGCACAACTCGCCGGTGTCCAGATCGTCGTAGTAACTCAGCACCAGGAGATCCCGGTGCTGGGCAGGCATGCTCACGAGCGCGCGTCGGAGTTGCTCGCGATCGACGGCCAGCGCAAACGAGTCCAGAGCCGGGTCGGCGGGCCCATCCTGCCCGGCCAGATCCATTTCCCCGACCGCCGCGAAGCGCTGGCCCCGCCGAGTGCGATCGGCAACCGCGCCAGAGGCAATGCTGTACAACCAGCCTCCGAACGACTCGCTTCTAAGGTCCGGATGCCGAACGTTCTCGAGGGCTCGCTGGAACGTCATTGCGGTGAGGTCCTCGGCCACGGATCGTTCCCGGACGCGTCGATAGATGAAGGCGTAGATGCGCGGCAGGTAGGAGTCGTAGAGCTCGCCGAAGGCAGCGCCGTCCTCACGCGAGCGCTCGACTAGCTCATGCTCGCGGTCCGGTGACATCCGAGGGGCTCCGTCGTGGTCCATAGAGCTTCAGACGATAGGGATCGTCGACAACATGGACAATCCGCCACCGGTACTGTTTGGTACTGCCGTACGCCCTGGTACCGACTGTCCTGCGGGTGCGTTTGACACGGATGCGCGCCGGACGCCATGCTCGGTTCGACAGCACGCGCCGTTACCTGTGGGGTATTCGATGGTCCGCCGCTTCGAACGATTGAGCTCGACCCTGGCTGGACTGGGCCTGGCGGCGGTGCTAGCGGCCGGGTGCGGCGGAACGACCTCGACGGCGACGCCGATCGGGACTGCATCCCACGCGCCTTCGGCCTCCACGCAACCGAGCGGCACGGTCGCCGGGTCGGCAGGTCAGTCATCCACAGCCGCGAGCCCGAACCCAACCCAGACGTACCCGCTTGCCCACGTCGACGCGGCCCTAGAGGACAAGCTTCCGAGCGCCGTCGGCGGGGTCACGCTCACCAAGTGGAGCATGCCCGTTTCGAGCTATATCGCGTCGGTCACGGGAGGCGACAGCGTCCTGTACGCGCCCTGGCTGGTGAAGTTCGGCAAGACTCCCGACGAAGTGGACATGGCCCTTGCGCAGGATTTCAGCGGGCACGAGAACGCCAACCTGCGGGCTATTCAGGTCGCGGGCGCCGATCCGACTCAGCTCTCGGCAGGGCTATCGGACGTCGCGACAAGAGCTGGCTGGCCGACCAAGACCGTGACCAGCCTGCCCAAGACGCCCGTCCTGCAGATCAAAGACCCGACGGTCGACCCGACCAAGACCCCCAACACCGCCTTCATCTTCGTCGAGGGCGACATCGTCTTCTTCGTGATCAGTGACGACCTGAGTGTCGTGATCCAGGCGCTCGCCGCCCTGCCGTGACCTGTTCGGGCGTGAGCCGGGCGCCGGTCGCCGTACAATCGGTCGCATGACCCGTCAGCTCGACAGACCCGTCCGCGAGGCCTGGATAGTCGGCGCGCTGCGAACGCCCTTCGGCCGCTACGGCGGGGCGCTGGCGTCGGTTCGGCCGGACGATCTAGCCGCCGCGGTCATCTCGGCGCTCGTGGACCGCACCGGAATTGATGGTTCCCTCGTCGAGGACGTGATCCTGGGTTGCGCCAATCAAGCCGGCGAGGACAACCGCAATGTCGCCCGAATGGCGGCGCTGCTGGCAGGACTCCCAGTCGAGGTGGCGGGGCTGACGGTGAATCGATTGTGTGGCAGCGGGCTGCAGGCGGTCAGCTCGGCGGCTCACGCGATCGGCATGGGCGAGGGTGACGTCTTCATCGCCGGCGGCGTGGAATCCATGAGCCGCGCCCCCTACGTCATGCTCAAGCCGGAAGCCGCATTCGAGCGAGGCACCCACGATCTCGTGGATACGACGCTCGGCTGGCGTTTCGTGAATCCCGCCCTCGCCGCGATGCATCATCCCTATTCGATGGGCGAGACGGGCGAGAACGTGGCCGAGCGGCTGGGCGTGTCCCGCCTCGAGCAGGACGAGTTCGCGCTCCGAAGCCAGCGCAACACCGCGCGCGCGATCGCGGCGGGCTGGTACGACGAGCAGCTCGTGCCGATCTCGATCCCACAGCGCAAGGGCGGCTCGATCGTGGTCCGCATCGATGAGCATCCCCGCCCCGAGGCCACGCTGGAGGGACTCGCGAGATTGAAGCCCGCCTTCCGCGAGGGCGGAACCGTCACGGCCGGCAACTCGAGCGGGATCAACGACGGGGCATCGGCCGTGCTCGTCGTGGAGAGCGCGCGCGCCCGCGCCTTGGGTCTGGACCCCATGGCCCGCGTAATCGCCACGGCAGTGGCGGGCGTCGATCCAGCGCTGATGGGACTGGGGCCGATCCCGGCGACACGCAAGGTCCTGCAGCGAGCGGGTCTGACCGTTGCAGACATGGACCTGATAGAGCTCAACGAGGCTTTCGCCAGCCAATCGGTCGCATGCAGCCGCGAACTCGGCTTCGATCCCGGGAAAGTCAATGTCGACGGCGGAGCCATCGCACTGGGCCACCCTTTGGGCGCTAGCGGTGGGCGGCTCATCACCACGCTCGTCCACTCCCTACGACGAACCGGGGGCCGGTACGGCCTGGCGACAATGTGCATTGGAGTGGGCCAGGGGATCGCCATGGTCGTCGAGCGCCTCTGAGGGCCGATCGGCGAGGCCTCCGCCCCTCCGATTACGGTAGGCTACGCGGGTGGAGGAACCCAAGCCGCTTTCCGCCGTCGACCAGTCCGTCTCATTCGCCCTGGAGCCGGGGGTGTCGGGCCGGCTGCCGTCGAACGACCTCTCGAAAGCTACGCCGGCGTGCGTCGTAGTGGTGATGCCGGCCTACAACGCCGCCAGGACGCTGGAGCGGACGTACCGCGACATCCCGCACGACTTCGTGAGTCGAATCATCCTCGTCGATGACGTGTCGAAGGATGACACCGTCGCCGTCGCTCACCAGCTTGGGCTGGATGTGTTGATCCACCGCCAGAACCTCGGCTACGGCGGCAACCAGAAGACTTGCTACGACGCGGCGCTGGCAGTCGGCGCGGACGCCGTCGTCATGCTGCACCCCGACTACCAATACGACGCCACGTGCATCCCCGCGCTCGTCCAACCGATCCTCGACGGCGAGAAGGACCTGATGCTGGGAAGCCGTTTCCTGGGCGATCCCCTGGCCGGCGGTATGCCGATCTGGAAGTACATCAGCAACCGCTTCCTTACTTCCGCGGAGAACCTGGCCTTCGGGCTGCATCTCTCCGAATATCACACGGGCTTCCGCGCCTACAGCCGCCGCTTGCTCGAGACGATCCCCTACCGCTTGAACAGCGACGACTTCGTATTCGACCAGGAACTCGTCGCCCAGGCCGTGGCCGTTCGCATGCGGATCGGGGAGATCGGCGTGCCCACCCGCTACTTCGAGGAGGCGAGCTCGGTCAACTTCCGGCGGAGCGTCGTCTACGGCCTATCCACGCTGAAGGTCATTTTGCGTTTCATGCTGCACCGCGCCCGATTGCGCCGCTCCGGGAAGCTCCGCCGCCGCAAGCAGCCCAACCGTTGAACCTCCGCCGCCTGACCACCGGCTTCGGCCGAGCCGCGATCGGCATCCTCATTTCGCTGGGTTGCATCTACCTCGTGCTGCGCAGCGTCGACCTCGGCCAGACCGCGGATCTGCTCGGCGGCGCCCGGCCCGCGTGGCTGCTCCTCGCCGTGGCCGGAGTCACCGCCGATCTCTTCTTCCGGGCCCTGCGGTGGCAGTGTCTCATCGCCCCGATCAAGCCCGTG
>CAZRUC010000117.1:1773-7273 GCA_964603175.1 uncultured Anaerolineaceae bacterium | reverse complement strand
GACCGCGAGGCGGGCGCGCCGGACGGGATCGGTCTTTTGGGGCTGCTCGCGCTATCCGACCTGCCGCTTCACCACGTCCCACGAACCGGTTGGGGCAGTCCACGACGCCGACGACGGCGCGATAGCACGTGTTGGGGAGCAGGGCCTGTGCCTCATCTGCGGGGCGCCGGTCGAATTGGCGCCCGAAGCCGAGCTGGTGGGCGTGCGCCTCACCGGTGGTCAACCGAATCCGGCAGCACTCGCCAAGCCGAGTTCCGGCCGCGCAGCGCGCCGGCCTCGTGCCACCAAGTCGGCCACCCGCGAAGGCGGGCGCAGCTCCGCCACCCGCACGACGCGTGCAGCTGCATCCGGCGCCCGTCGCGACGGATGACGGAGGAGACCGCGGCCCCGGCGTCCAGCGCCGCGGAGGCGGCGTCGAGCGCCGCCGAAGCGGTCGAGAGCTTCTTGCGGGCGCTATCGGCCCGAGGGTCGTCACCGAACACGCTGCGCTCTTACCGGACCGGCCTGGAGGCGTACCTGGGCTGGCTCGCACTGCATGGCCACGACTGGAGACAGCCAGGTAGACCCGCCCTGCGTGCTTACCTGGCCAGCCTGTCGGAAGGGCACGGACGGCGCACCGTGGCTCAGCGGCTGGCGGCAATGCGCTCGTTCTATCGCTTCGCCACTCGAGAGGGGCTGGCCCCGGGCAACCCGCTCACGGCCATGCCCACGCCCAGACAGCCGCGCCGTTTGCCTGCGGTTCTCACCATCGCCCAGACCGAGCGGCTCATCGACACGGCGGGTTCCGGTTCGGCTGCGGCACCGGCGACCGAGCTGGATCGGCGCGGCGTCGCTTTGTCCCTGCGGGACGTTGCGATCGTCGAGACGGCCTACGCGGCCGGCCTCCGCATCGGCGAGCTGGCGTCTCTGACGATCGGCTCGATCGACCTCCGACGGGGTGAAGTACGGGTGATCGGCAAGGGCCGGAAAGAGCGCATCTCGCTGCTGGGCAAGCCCGCGCGAGCAGCCCTGGAGCTCTACCTCCAAGCCGCGCGGCCTCTCCTCGCGGGGCTGGCCGCGTCCGGCGAGTCCGAAAGCGGAGACGACACCGAACGGACAGCTCTCTTTCTGAACCACCGCGGCGGTGCCCTTGGCGCTCGCGGCATCCGCTGGCGTCTGGAGCAGCTCAGGCGCGCCGCCGGACTGCCGGAAGGCGTCTCACCGCACACTCTCCGCCACACGTTCGCGACGCACTTGCTCGACGGCGGCGCGGACCTCCGGGTCGTACAGGAGCTGCTTGGCCACGAGAACCTGGCCACGACACAGATCTACACGCACGTCTCGCCCGCTCGCCTTCGAGCCGCGTACACTGCCTCGCATCCACGCGCCAGACTTCTGCCCACCGTTGAGCAGACCGGCGATGTCGAACGCGACCATGCCGGGGCGGAGCCGGAGGTTGGTTGACGACACAGCGGAGGGACAACGCGAATGCCGGAGCGGGTCTCGATACCGACCGCGGACCGACCGATGACTGCCGACCGAGCATCGACCTCCGGCTTCGGCGCGTCTGTAGTGGATCTCGCCCCGGACGCGGCCGCGTGGGACGCCTTCGTCGCTCGTTCTGACCCCGGCTCGTACCTGCAGACCACGGCCTGGGCCGAAGTCAAACGACCAAACGGGTGGACACCGCTCCGCCTCATGGGTACGACACTCCCGGGTCGGGCCGCTCACCAGAAGGCCGGGCCAGACGAGACGGGTCCGGCGCCGGACAGCCTGGCGCTCGACGTCGAGGATCTCGCTCTTGTCGACCACCTCGAGGAAGAGCGGTCGGTCCCCGAAACCGAGTTCGGGGCCCAGTTCCTCATTCGCCGCCCCCGGCTCTTTCCCTGGGCTTTCGCATACGCGCCCCGCGGGCCGGTTCTGGGTCGCTGGGATCTGCCCACCCTGGAGGCGTTTACGGCGGCAGTGCGCACAGCCCTGGCGTCGCACCCGCAGGCCGTCTCCCACGTACGGATCGAGCCCGAGATCGAACTCGATGGACCCGCCGATCTTGACGGCTCGTTGCGGCACGGGTTGCGCCATTGCGGCTGGCGCCCCGGCACCCCAATCCAGACGACGAGAACACGTCGCGTCGACCTCGGCGCGAGCGAGGAAGCTCTGTGGAGCAACCTCCGCAAGAAGTGGCGCCAGTATGTGAACAAGGCCCGCAAGAGCGGGATCCGGGTCGTCGATGCGTCCGAGGACCGGCTGCCGGAGTTCTACTCGATCTACCAGGACACCGCCAGGCGGGCGGGCTTCGTCATTCGCACCTACGAGTCGTATGTGCAGACGTGGCAGGCGTTCTCGAAGCTGGGCATGGCCCGCCTGCTCTTCGCGGAGGATGAAACCGGCAAAGGGCTGGCGACGCTATTCGTGCTCCGCGTCGGCGATCGGGTCATCGAGCCGTGGGGCGGCATGACCGAGGACGGCGCGTCCAGCCGAGCCAACTACCTCCTCAAATGGGAGGCGATCCGGACTTCCCGCGACCTGGGCGCCCGTAGCTACGACATGTGGGGGCTCTCGCACGAAGGTATCGAGTACTTCAAGAGCGGCTTCGGCGGACGGGAAATCGGTTTTGTCGGCGCATGGGACCTCGTCCTCGATCCGGCCGGCAGGTTGGCTTTCGACAGCGCGCAGGCTGCACTCGATCGGATCGGTCGCTGGCGTCATGGCGTGAGAGGCGGACGCGGGCGAGCCAATGCAGGGGAGTCGGGGGCGTGACCGACTCCGCGACCCCCGGCCCGGCAGGTTCCCGCGACGTAGCTGCCGCGCTGCTGGAGCGCATCGCCGCGGCCGAGCCGACCTCTCCCCGACGTCTCGGCGAGCTGATCGAGCGGCTGGCGGAAGAGGGACGACTGCGCCCCCAGGGACTCAGTGGCGCTGCGGCGCACGCGCTACCGATTCGCGGTCTGGCGTTCGATTCGCGCCGGGTTCGGGAGGGCTGGCTCTTCGTGGCTGTGCCCGGAGCACACGTCGACGGGCACGACTTCCTCGCGAATGCGGCCGCGCTCGGAGCGGCGGCGGCAATCGTCGAGCGGCCGGTCCCGAGTGTCTCGCTTCCCCAGATCGTCGTCGAACGAAGCCAGGCAGCTCTGGCCACCGCTGCGTGCTGGTGGTACGGCGACCCGAGCCGAGAGCTGGGAGTGGTCGGCGTAACCGGCACCGACGGCAAGACCACCACCTCGTTCCTGGCCGCCGCGGCACTGCGTTCGGCCGGGATCTCCACCGGCATCGTCACGACGGCCGGCATCGGGATCGGCGACCTGGACAGCTTCAACCCGGAACACATCACCACGCCCGATGCCATCCAGCTGCAACGGACCTTGCGTGCGATGGTCCGGGCGCGCGACACGGCGGCCATCGTCGAGACCACATCTCACGGACTCGCCCTGGATCGAGTCGGGGGGATCGCCTACGACATCGCGATATTCACCAACCTCACGCACGAGCACCTGGAGTTCCACGGCACATTCGAGGCCTACCGCGAGGCCAAGCTGAGCCTCTTCCGGCGACTCGGAAGTCGTCCGACCAAGCATCTAGATCGGTCATGGCCCAGCACCGCCATCGTCAATCGCGACGACCCCGCTGGGCCTATGTTCGAGGCCGAGGCCGCCGCGGCGGGCGCAAGGACGATTTCCTACGGGGAGGGCGCGTCTGCGGACGTTCGAGCTAGTTCTGTCGCAGAGGATGCCCGCAGCCTGCGATTCGACGTCACTACGCCTCGCTGGCAGGGACCCCTGGGTCTGCAGCTGGCCGGTCGCTTCAACGTTTCCAACGCGCTGGCGGCCATCGCCCTCGGCGAAGCCCTCGATCTCGACGCGGAGGCCGTCCGAGCCGGCCTGGCCGGCGTCCGTGGCGTTCCCGGACGCATGGAGCGCGTGGATTGCGGCCAACCTTTCGGTGTCGTTGTGGACTACGCACATTCCCCGGCGTCGCTCGAAAAGGTCCTCGACCTCCTGGCGGCCCTGGCGGCGGCGCGCGGCGGTGGGGTCATCGCGGTCTTCGGATCCGCCGGGGAACGTGACTTGCAGAAGCGACCGATGATGGGCCGAGTGGCGGGACGCCGGTGCCGGCTGGTAATCGTCACCAACGAGGATCCCCGCGACGAGGATCCGGAAGCGATCCTCGAGCAGATCGCGAACGGGGCGGAAGCCGCCGGGTTGCGCCGAGGCGAGGACCTGGAATGCGTTGCCGATCGCCGGGAAGCAATCGCCCTGGCGTTCGAGCGAGCCCGTCCGGAGGACTGGGTCCTCCTCGCCGGCAAGGGCCACGAGCGCTCGATCCTCACTCGGGACGGCGCCGAACCGTGGGATGAACGCAGCGAGGCAATCGCCGCCCTCGAATCCCTCGGCTACGGCAGTGAGTGATGAAATGGCGGCTCTTCGGGGGGCTTCGCCCAGCGGCGTGATCGCGACCCAAGCGACGGCCGCCGACGGCGCCGACTGGCACCGGTTCCTGGCCGAACACCCGGCTGGCGACCCGCTTCAGGCCTGGGGCTGGGCCGAAGTGACCGCCGTCGGGGGCGAGCATCCGGTTCGCCTGATCGCGCGAGACACCTCCGGAATTGTTCGCGGCGTCGCACAGATCCTCGTGCGTCCAACTTCGTTCGGTCGCTCGGTGCTGTACGTGCCTCATGGACCCGTGTGGGACAGGCGCGACCCGGCCGGCTCGGCCGCACTCGACCAGCTCGTGGAGGCGATCGGCCTGATCGGCCGGCACGAGCGGGGGATCGTGGCCAAGGTCGATCCCCGCGCCACAGGACCCGAGGTTGGAACTCGAGCGGATTGCTTGTCTGCCGACCAGATCCAATCGGAACTCGAGCGCCGAGGATTGCGGCCCGCCCGCGTCGATCTCCAGGCCCGAACGACGCGCCTGCTGGATCTTCGAAACGGGTCCGACGCGCTCCTGGCGTCCTTCGACAAGGACACTCGCAACCTCTTGCGTCGGGCCGGGCGCGAGGGCGTAACCGCCCGGGTTTATCGCGACGCCGACCACGATGCCTACGGCCTCTTCGCCGGGCTGCTCGCAGCCACGAGCGCGCGCGCCGGGTTCCACAGCCGCTCCGCCCAGGCGCTGGTCCGGCTGGCCGACGCGTTTGCCTCTTCCGGTGCGGCATATCTCGTGCTCGCCGAGTTGCATGGGCGACCCATCGCCGGCTGCTTGGCCCTGGTGACCGGGACCCGCGCCTTCTATCTCTACGCCGGCTCGTTGCGCGAAGACGCCCTCCGGCACGCCAACGGGGCTTACCTCGCGCTCTGGACCCTGTGCGAGGCGCTGGCGGCCGAAGGCATCGAGTGGCTCGACCTCTGGGGAGTGGCCGAGGCGGACGATGCCACCGCAGATCCGGAATGGGCCGGCTTTAGCCTCTTCAAACGCGGCTTCGGCGGAGTGAGCCTCACGCATCCGAGGGCGATGGATCTGGTCGTCTCACCGTACTGGTACAGGCTTCGGGACTGGCGTGAGCGGCGCGCCATGAAGCCTG
>CAZRUC010000117.1:0-1673 GCA_964603175.1 uncultured Anaerolineaceae bacterium | reverse complement strand
GGATTGGAGACCCCAAACAGATGCGGTCCTGTTTGATCCAGTTGGTGCTGGAGCTTGGGCTTCTCTTCGCAATCCTGTGGTTCGGGCTGCCGCTGGGGGCGGGCTTCCTGGCGACAAGCGCCTTGAATGCGAGCGGTTTCACCGGCACGAATACCAGCGTCGACGTGAGCTCCAATCCGCCGCCGCTGCTCCTCACAGGCAAGGCGGACGAAATCAGGATCCGATCCGACTCGGTCTATGTCGGCGATCTCCGAGCGGCGTCCATGGACGTAACCCTCCATGACGTAGAGCTTCTCAGCCGCAAGATCGGGACGGTCGACGGAACGCTCGAGGGGGTGCGGATCGCGGTTCCCAGCGGCGACCCGGTGACCATGGACCAGGTCAAGCTCCACGGCAACGCCGGCGCCGCCGACGCGACGCTGACGGTTTCGGCAGCCGCAATCGCCACCTTGACCGCGACGATGCTCCAGGCGAGTGCGATCAAGGCCACGGTGTCGCTCCAGGAGCCGGATGGCGTGACGATCGTCGTCGCGGGTAAGAAGCAGTCCGGGATTCTTGCCGTGAGTAACGGCATTCTTCTGATGATCCCGACGGCCAAAGCGATTCCTCCGGTCGCCCTCATCGTTCCCGGTTCGGGAAACCCGTTCAAGCTGACCTCTGTCGCCATCAAGGGCCAAGACGTGACGCTGGGCGGAACGATCGACGTTCAGTCCTTGCTGGGCTGAGCCGCCAGGCACTCCCGGGCCGATCCTCGGTTTTGGACTGGTAGACTTTTGACGTGTCTATCGAGCCACTGGAGCCACCGGTCAGCACGCCCGGGACCCCTTCGCGCACCAGATCTGTACGCCTCGCCCTCGCGGATCGGCTCCGAGCCGGCCGGGGCGAGCCGCACTCGCCTGAGTCGATGCTGCGCCATGTGCTGCAGTCTCTCGCCCGCCACTACCCACAGGCCGACCTGACCGTCGTCAGACGCGCCTTCGAGTTCGCGGTCGCGGCACACGGCGACCAACAACGGGTCTCGGGCGAGCCATATGTGACGCATCCGCTGGCGGCGGCCCAGATCCTGGCCGACATCGGCATCGACCCCGTGGCGGTCACGGCGGCGATACTCCATGACGTCCCCGAGGACACCGAGTACAGCCTCAACGACATCGAAGAGAAGTTCGGTCCGGAGGTGGCTCGCCTGGTCGACGGCGTGACCACGCTGTCGAAGTTCAGCAACCACACCCACGAGCAAAGACAGGCCGAGAACATTCGGAAGATGTTCCTCGCCATGGCGGTGGATATCCGCGTGGTCCTGATCAAACTCGCCGATCGGCTCCACAACATGCGGACGCTCTACGCGCTCCCGTCCGACAAGCAACTGCGCATAGCTCGACAGACGCTCGAGATCTACGCCCCTCTGGCAGAGCGACTGGGGATGTGGAGCATCAAGTGGGAGCTCGAGGACCTGGCTTTCAAGAGCCTCGAGCCCGAGAGCTACCGCGAGCTGGCCAGGACGCTGGATACCCGGCGCAAAGGCCGCGAGTCATTCGTGGAGAAGTCGATCGAGGCTCTCCGGCCGGAGCTCGCCGAGGCTGGGATCGAAGCCGAGCTTTCGGGCCGCCCGAAGCACCTGTACAGCATCTGGAAGAAGATGCAGCGCAAGGGCGCCGAGATCGGCGAGATCTACG
>CAZRUC010000116.1:0-7319 GCA_964603175.1 uncultured Anaerolineaceae bacterium | reverse complement strand
CCGCGAGCACGGGAGCGGCGGTCTCCGTGGACGCGCCGCGCGATGGGCGCTGGACCGACCTGCTCGACGGGACCACGCTCGAGACCCAGGGCGGCACGCTGGCCGTTGAGGTTCCGCCGTTCTGGGCGCGGATCCTGGTGCCGGCTTAGGGATCGCCGCGCTGCCAGAGCGTCGCGGGTCGATCCCCCCGCTCCGCCGTCTCAGCGGCCCGCGCGATTCGCGAAGCGCGCGTTGCGGGGCGCCGAGCGAGCGTGATCCAACTCAGGACACCTTTTCGCGCCGAAGGCGAGTAGGCGTCGAAATGTTCGCGTGCGCCGGGCCGCCCGGCCAGCGCCAGGGCCAAGTCGTCGGGTACTACCATCCCCTCGACCGCCTCGAGGAGGGTCCACGATCCGTCGGCGCGGGCCGCTTCCACGACTCTCCGGCCGGCGTCGGTCATCAAGCCTGCCGCCTCCAGCCGCTCGACCCGATCTCTGTTGGATCGGGCCCAGGCGCTGCCCGGGCGGCGCGGGGAGAACCGAATCATCGTGCGCTCGTCATCGACCCGCTGGGCCTTGCCGTCGATCCAGCCGAAACAGAGCGCTTCCTCGACGGCCTCTTCGTAGGGGACAGTGGGCCGGCCGGTCCTGACCTTCCAGCTCACGAGCCACACACCCGAAGCGTCCGCGTGGTGCGCTTCAAGCCAGGCGCGCCAATCAGCCCGGCCGTCGGGTAGGAATCGCGCCTCCTGCTCCACGACGTCAGTATCCGCCCGGACCACGCGCGCCGCCAGATGCCGACGCCCTGTTGCTTCCGCGCAACGCTGCGTTTCCCGGCGTCCTGCGCTGCGGCAGCCACTCGGCGCGGCCGCCCTTGCGAGCCGCTATCCTGCCCAACGTGAGTGAGTTTGCTTTTCCTGTCGGGTTTCTTTGGGGCACCGCGACCGCCGCACATCAGGTCGAAGGCGACAACGCCAACAGTGACTGGTGGGAGTACGAGAACCGGCCGGGCAGCCCGTGCTACGAGCCGAGCGGCTCCGCCATCGAACACTACAAGCGCTACACCAGAGACATAGCGCTGCTCGCCAAACTCGGCTTCAATACGTACCGGTTCTCCGTGGAATGGGCTCGGGTCGAACCCAGCGAGGGCGTGTTCGACGCGGCCCAACTCGATCATTACCGCCGCGTGGTCGAGGCGGTGCGCAAGGCCAAACTCACCCCAATGGTCACCCTCAATCACTTCACGCTCCCGCTCTGGGTCGCGAAGCAAGGCGGCTGGTTGGCCCCCACAACTCCGGCTCTCTTCGAGCGGTACACGCGCAAAGTCGTCGAAGCGCTCGGCGACAACATCGGCTGGTATTGCACGATCAACGAGCCCGGAATGGTCGCCCTCGGGGGCTACATGGGCGAGTTCGTATTCCCGCCCGGGATCGGAAGCGTGGCGAACTGGAAGCAGTCCATCGCGATGCTCAAGGAATCCCACCGGCGGAGCCGGGGCGCCATCAAGGAACTGCGGCCGGACGCCAGAGTCGGCCAGACGCACGCCATGCACGAATGGGAAGCGTCCCCAGGCGGAATGCCCGTGATGGATTACTTGCGTCGGATGAACGAAGACACGTTCTTCGAAGCAGGTGAAGACGACGACTTCGTCGGTGTCCAGACCTACACGCGCATGAGCGTCGATCTACCGCTCGTCGTGGGCTACCTCCTCCGAGCCGCACTGATGGTGCCAGCGCTCGAAGCGAGGCTGGCGGTTCATGCTCGCGCCCGGCAGAAGAGCGGGCCGTCCAAGAGCGGACCGACGAAGCAGCGGAATACCTCGGCCATGCGGAGCACTCAGATGGCGTGGGAATTCCGGCCGGAGGCGGTCGCCTGGGCCGTTCGGCGAGCCGCCAGCCTGGCGCCGGGCAAGCCCATCGTCGTCACGGAACACGGCGTCTCCACCGACGACGACACCGAACGGGTCGAGTTCATCAAGAGCGGTCTGGCAGCGCTCCACGGCACCATCGCGGACGGCGTTCCGCTCGTGGGATACACCCACTGGAGCGCCTTCGACAATTTCGAATGGGGTCAGGGCTACCGAATCAAGTTCGGCCTGATCGGCGTCGACCGAACCACGCAAGAGCGCACGGTCAAGCCTTCGGCGCGCGTGCTGGGCGCCATAGCCAAGGCGAACAAGATGATCCTCCCGGACCCGGGCAGCGGCATCTAGCCCCGCATAGCACAAGACCGGCGCCAAAGGCGCCGGTCCGGCGTTGCCGTTGCGATAGAAGCCCCTGACCCCTACCGCGCGGAGTAGCCAGCGCGAGTGTCACCGCTGCAGTTACCCGCCCGCGGTGTGAGCAGGAGGTTCGACGCGCCGCCGGCCAGATCGGCTGTCAACGGGATGATCCCGTCACTGTCGCGATTGAGTCGCCTATCTCTCGCCGTCATTGCCGCTCGCATCCACCTTCCGGAGCCGGGGCTCAGGTAACACTCCCTGCACCCTACGCGCCACTTCCGACCGCTGCAATACCCGATCGGATGGGAGCGGCGGACAAGCCCGGTTGCCTTTGGGGACGCATCGGCTCGCGCCGCACCGCACTACAGCCGATCCCTCATGGAGGGGAGGCCGAGCGCCCAACGGCGACACGATCGGCCGGCAAGGAGCAAACGGCAAGTGAACGAAAGCCCGGCGCAACTCGCGCGATCCGCCTCGCCGCCCGCCGACTGGGCGCTCGATCCGACCGTCACGTACCTCGACCACGGGGCGTTCGGGGCATGTCTCCGGGGCGTGCTCGACATCCAGGAGGGCTGGCGCCACAAGCTCGAGACGCAGCCGGTGCGCTTCCTCACGAGCGAGCTCGAGGATCTCCTGGATTGGACGAGATCCGAGCTGGCATCCTACCTCGGGGTCGACGCCGACGACCTCGCCCTCGTCACCAACACGACGACTGCCATCAACACCGTCCTGCGGTCGCTCCAGTTCGAACGTGGCGACGAGATCCTGACGACCGACCACGCCTACAACGCCAGCCTGAACGCCGTCCGTTACGCCGCGGCCAGAAGCGGTGCGAAGGTCGCGCTTGCCCATGTCCCATTCCCCATCGCTTCTCCGGACGAGGCGTTCGAAGCGATCCTGGCTGCGGTGACGCCCAGGACCAAGCTCGCCGTAATCGAGCACGTGACGAGTCCGACGGCACTCATCCTGCCCGTCGAGCGCCTCATCCCGGCCCTCGCGGAAAAGGGCGTGGACACGCTCGTCGATGGCGCCCACGGCCCCGGGATGCTGCCGTTGCGCGTCGCGGAGCTGGGTCCCGCCTACTACGCCGGAGCCGGGCACAAATGGTTATGTGCGCCAAAGGGCTCGAGCTTCCTGTGGGTTCGACGCGACCGGCAAGCGCTGATCAAGCCCCTGGCCATCTCGAACGGCTCGAACGACACGCGCATGGATCGGTCGCGCTTCCGCCTGGAGTTCGATTGGACCGGCACGTTCGACCCGAGCGCCTGGATGACCATTCCGGCGGTTCTCGACGGCATCGCCGAGATGGTGCCCGGAGGGTGGTCGACGGCAATGAAGACCAACCACGAACTCGCAGTAGCGGCGCGAGGCTTGCTCTGCCAGGCGCTGCGGACCGAGGCCCCGGCTCCAGCCGAGATGATCGGCTCGATGGCTTCGATCCTTCTCCCAGGCGGCCCCTGGTCTCGCTCGGACGCCATGGGCCGCATCTCCACGATCCAGTCGGCCTTGCGTGGCCGACGCTTCGAGGTTCCCCTCATGGCCTGGCCCAGCCCGTGGCTGGTCGATTCTGGCGACCTTCCGGAGGACACCGAATTCGAGGTGCTGATCCGAGTTTCGGCCCAGGTCTACAACTACCTCGGCCAGTACGAGAGACTTGCCTCGATACTGGCCGGCTTCGCCGGCGCCAACCGAACGGCGGCGGCCTGAACCCGAGCGCGGCTATTCGGCAGTGACGGGGCCCGCGGCATCCACCACTTCGAGCGGGTAGACACGGGCATCAAGACCCGTCCTGGCCGCGTACTCTCGCGCCACGGTGGCCTGGAGCGCGGGCACGGCCTCATCGAGCACGAGATTCACCGTGCATCCGCCGTTGCCCGCATCGGTCATCCTCGCGGCGATGACGCCCCGCACCGACAGAGCGATGTCGACCAGCGCATCGGCAGCCGGAGATCCGACCTCGTACAGCGATCGCAGGGACTGGTGCGAGGCGGCGAATGCCCGGCCGAGGATCTCGAGATCGCCCGTCTCGAGCGCGCCCGCCGTAGTGAGCACGCGCTCGTTCTCCGTGATCACGTGCTCGGCCCGGCGCGCCAGCGCCTCCGGGAGAACGTGGCTCTGCCGGCGCAAGCCGGCCCGGTCGAGGTCGCGCAGAGACGCGACGCCGGGCACCCGCTCGGCGATGAGGGCCACGGCCCGGCCGCATTCCGCCCGGCGTTCCGCGACCAGAGCGGGCCTGCCCGGCGGCCGCCAACCCGTATCGCAGACGATCAGGCTAAGGCCGAACGGCAGCGTCACGTAGCGGCTCTCCAGGGAGCGGCAGTCGAGCAAAATCGCCCGTCGCGCAGAACCGACCGCCCCGGAGTACTGGTCCATGATGCCGCTGTCGGCACCGACGTAGTCGCGTTCCGCGCGCTGAGCGAGGGCTGCCAGGGCCGGGCGCTCGAGCGCACGAGCACCGTCGAGAAGGGCCAGCCCAACGGCCAATTCCAGGGCCGCTCCCCACCCCAGGCCCGCGTCGGCCGGCACGTTCGAGTCGACCACTCCATCCAGGCCGCGAACGGGGAGCCCCGCCTCCCGGAGCGACCAGGCCATGCCCTCCACGTAATCGGACCAGCTCCCGAAACGGCCTCGCCGCTCGGGCGAGACGTCGTCGATCCAGAACGAGGACGAGGCTGCGTCCTGTTCCGAGCTGAGCCGGACGAGGCCGTCGCGACGCCGGCGATACGCGAGCCAGGCGTCGAACCCTACCGCGACCGGCAGAACCAACCCGTCGTTGTCCTCGGTATGGTCGCCCATCAGGTTCACGCACCCGGGCGCGCGCACAACTCCCACGTCCTGCGACTCGGCATCCCGCGTCGCCGCATCCGGCGACGCCGGAAAGGTCGCGGCCAGGGACGCCCGAAGTTTCAGCAGGCGCTGCGCATCTGCTCGGCTGGGACTTGTTCCAGGCATTGCCCGATGCTAGCGCCCGGGGGCTGGTCGCTGCTGGACGGACCGCGGCTGGCGCGGAGACGCACTTGACCGCACCGCCCCGGACCTCCCAAGATCCCCGCTAGCCCATCAGTCCTCTTTCCAAAACGGTGCGGAGGCGCAACAGTTGTCGCATCCTTAACAGGCCAACGGCAAGGTGGCGGGACCTAAGATGGCCTCCGTCGGGATTGCCTAACGCGCGAATCTCCCAACCTAGGGGCTAGTGACTACCGAAATTCTCGTTCCTGCGCTGGCAGCGGCCATCCTCGTCCTGGGGGTAGTTGCCGCTATGCTCGCGGCTGCCCTGACGGGCAAGGGGCCCCTGTACGGCCGAATCGTAGAGATCGCGCGCAGGGAGCCTCGGGTCGGCAAGCCGGCTGCGGAGGAGGCCCCCGTCCCGGGCACGCCGCCTACGGCGCAGCAGGTCCGGCTGCTCGTCAGAGAGCCGCGCCCCGAGTCACGAACGGACGAGGTCAGACGCCAGGCCCGCCGCGCGTCGGCGGAGGAACTCGACGACGTCCTGCGCGGAACGTTCGCCGCCGAGACGTACGACCGCGCGGTCCGGGTCCTGGCCTGGTCCTTCATCCTGGCGGTGATGCTCATCGTGTCGGTGAGCCAGCTGTGGCAGCCGGTCCAGCCTGCCATCTTCATCACGCTGATCGTGGCCGGGATTCTCGTCCTGGTCGTCCACGAGATTCTGCCTCCGAGCAACCTCGGCACACCTCGAATGGTTGTCGAGGCGAGCGCCGCGATCGTCTTCCTGACGATGATCGTGCTCTTGACGGGCAACTCCTCGAGCCCGTTCTTCCTGATCTACCCGCTGCTGGTGGGCGGCGCGGCCCTGGTCGCCTCACCCGCGATCGCGGCCCTGCTGACGCTGGAGACGGTAGTCGCCTACGGCGTTGCCGCTCTTTCGGGGCCCCTCAGCGGCCAACAGGCGAGCGAGGCCCTGGCTCGGGTCGGGATCAACCTGACGGCGCTCGTCCTCCTCTCGTACTCCGGCATGACGATCGCAAAAGTACAGCGACGGACGCGGGACGCAGCCATCCGCCTTTCGACGGTGGACTCCCTGACCGACCTCTATAACCGGGCATTCCTGTTCAACGGAGTCGAGAGGGAGATCCAGCGCAGTCGCCGCTTCAAGAGGGGCTTCTGCCTATTGATGATGGATCTGGACGGGCTCAAGTCGATCAACGACCGCTTCGGCCATTACCAGGGCGACGTCGTCCTGCGCGCCGTGGCCGGGATAATTCGGGAGGGCTCGCGCAGTGTGGACGTGGCTGCTCGCTACGGAGGCGACGAGTTCGTGGCTCTCCTGCCTGAGACAGACCCGAGCGGTGCATACGTCGTCGCCGAGAAGATTCGCCAGGGCGTAACCGAGCTGGTCGTCGAGGCCGCGGGCCAACAGGTCACGACATCCCTATCGATCGGCGTGGTCTCGTACCCCGAGGACGGCCTGACGGCAGACGAACTCATGATCGCCGCCGACGAAGCCATGTACCTCAGCAAGCGGCTCGGCAAGAATCGCGTCGTCGGCTACGTCGATCCGGGGGGAGAGACGGGAACCCAGATCCCGCAACCGCTGCGAACGCCGGTCGGGACGCCAGGCTTTCGGCCCCTTCCCCGACGCGGCGAAGAGCGGGATCCCGACCGGGGTCCGGAGCGGGGTCCAGAGCGCGGCGAACGCTCCTGACGGGTCTGGGCCGCTGCCTGTAGCATCTCTGCATGACCCGATTTTCGACCCGCGCTATTCAAGCAGCGACCCGCATTCCCAAGGTTGACCAGGCTCCGTCCAGCGTCCCGATCTACCTCGCCGCGACGTTCTCGACGGCCGATGCCGCCGAACTCGGCGATGTGCTGACGGGCGTCACGCCGGGCTACGCCTACAGCCGCATCGACAACCCGACCACGGCGGCCCTGGGCCGGGCGATAGCCGAGCTCGAAGGCGCAGAGGAAGGCCTGGCTTTTGCCACCGGCATGGCCGCCATACACGCGGCGATCGTGTCGATCGTGCGAGCCGGGCAGACTATCGTCGCGACCCAGGCTGTATACGGCACGACACGCGACCTGATGTCTCGCGTTCTTGCGGGCTTTGGAATCACGACGGAGTTCGTGGACTCGACCGACCTGCAGGCCGTCGACTCTGCCCT
>CAZRUC010000115.1:0-7375 GCA_964603175.1 uncultured Anaerolineaceae bacterium | reverse complement strand
TGGCTGTGACGACGCTGGTGGTGACCGACCTTGACCGATCCAAGAAGTTCTACGCGGAACAACTTGGCCTGAAGCTCCTCGAGGAGACTCCGTTTACCTGCCGGTTCGGCGCCGGCAAGGGGTCGCAACTGTCGATTCGGCGCGGACAGCCCCCAGTGAGTGGTCCAACGGTCGCGCACTTCGAGGTCGATGACATCGAGGCCCAGGTCCGTGATCTGACGTCGCGGGGAGTCACTTTCGACGAGTACGAGACTCCGAAGACCGTCAACTTCATCGCCCAGGTCGGTCCGGCTCGCGGTGCCTGGTTCAAGGACCCCGACGGCAACGTGATCGGCGTGCGCGAAGGCCCGGTACCCGCCGCCGGCTAGGGTTGCCGCGCCAGTCCCCGGAGCATCCGGCACGAATTCGCGTGGGGATGGTCGGAGCGAGGCGAGTCGGGCCGACACTACACGGGTGAAGGTTCGTGGCTCAGTGCCTCGGCTCGCTGAGCAGGCTGGCTAGCCTTCCTGCTCCTCCGAGAACCCTTTCCCATGGCGCGGTGACAGGGCGACGAGCCTGGTTAGCGACCGTACGACAACGGGAGCCCGTCGTCGATGACCTCCTCCCAGAACGGAATTGGTTCGTCCGAGTCAGTCGATTCGTTGCTCCACGGCATCAGCTTGTGCGTGATGAGCAGATACAAGCGCAGGTCCCTGCCGTAGCCAATGACGTCTGCCGTATGCATGGACATGACGGGATTTCCACTGCGATCGCCGGGCCCGGCAAGATAACAATTGCCTCCGACTGGAATCAGCTGAGGTCCCGACTGAGCCAAGCTACGCACGAACGTGCCACGGTCGTCCTGTGTCTCCGGTCGTGGTCCCCAGCGCGGATGCCAGCTATCGTCGGCTTCGATCGACCAGAGCAGCCCCTCGATTGGCCATGCCAGCGCGCGCTCGATCGGTTCGGGGTCTCCTGTCCAGTCGGGGTGTCCGTCGTATACGCAGGGAATCAGCTTGTGGCTCCCTATCACATCTTCATAGTGGACACCCACCATCGGCCGGTCTGGTGTGTTGAGGGTGGCGAGGAACAGGCGATAGTCGGGTGGGAATTGGAGCCCGAATCGCTTCTCGGCCGCGTCGATCTGGGCGTCCTTCAGGCCGCTTCGCCAGCGCGTACCGACCTGCCATGCGGTCCTAGGGATAGGCGTGCGCCATCGCTCCTCAGTGGCTTCGCGGAACCACTCCAGAAACTCTGGTCCGAACGTCGGCGGAATCACGAGTTCATAGTGCCATGTCGACTGCGGTTGCGACCACTAAGCGCGACGGGGTCATCCCGGGATCGGAGCCTCGTTGGGAGTCAGGCCGACACCATACGGGTGAAGGTCCGCAGTGGAGCGTCGAGCGCGTGGGGTCGGCACGCGACGGCCTGACGCCTCCTTTGGCCGGCGCCCTGCTGTCCTTCCGGGCGCTATCCTGGGCCGGGAGCAGCAGATTGGCTGGTCTCCGGTCGGGGGCTAACTAACGATGGGGGGTCGCGATGCACTGGAGGGGTCAGCGCTCAACTGAGGCAGATGCGGCCCCACCTGCAGAGGAGACGCCGGAGCGCCTGCACCGCAGCATGAAGATCGTCTATGAGGTCCGACGCTCGGACCTGGTGTCGATGTACCTGGGGTCGTGGGGTGCCCGGCTCGCCGCGGTTCCCGGGCTCGTCTGCCTCTTGGTGGTGCTCGCGGCTTGGCCGCCGCCTGCCGACGTCCCCATCGCGAGCTATCTCGGGATGCTGGGAGCGAGTGTGCTGTTTACTGCGCTCGGTCCGTTGGTGTTCCTGTACTTCGTGTTTGGGATGTATGGGGCGGGCAGGCTGGTGGGAACGACGGTTCACCTTTCTGTCGACGACGAAGGCGTCTCGGGCTGGCCTTTGGCACCCGAATTGGATCGAACATGGCCAACCATTCGCCGGGCTCGGGCCCTTCGAGGCGTCGTCACCCTCCCATTCCGTCAGTTCGGTACCCGAGCGGGCTGGGTTCCGGTACCAGAGCGGGCCATGCCGCCCGAGCAGCTTTCGACGTTCTTCGGGCTCCTCGCGAGCCGAGGCCTGATCAAGGCGCGCAAGCCCAAGCTGTGAGCGGAAAGGTTCCAGGGCGGCAGCACGGCGGAGTCTTGGGGTCGGCGGCCGCGAAGGGTCGAACCCCTGACCTGATGGCGTCGTCAGCGCGTGGCTTGCTCCACGACGGTCAGGCTGTCATCGAGAATCGCCAGGGCCAGGCCCAGCTCGTCGCGGGTGACGATCAGTGGCGCCGACAGATGGATCACGTTGCCCATCGTGGTCTTGAGGCTCAGGCCGCGGGAGAGGCACTCGTACATGACCGCTTCGGCCTCGTCGATCGCCGGCTCCCGCGTCGAACGATCCAGCACAAGCTCGACGCCCATCAGCAGGCCCAGCCCGCGCACGTCACCAATCAGCGGGTGGCGGTCTTGCATCGCTCGCAACTGGTCCAGCGCCCAGGCACCGAACTCAGCTGCCTGAGCTACCAGACCGCGCTCCTCGATCTCGGCGATCACCGCCAGGCCCGCCGCGCACGCGACCGGGTTCTTCTCGTGGGTGAAATGGCCCAGGGCGCGGTCCGCGGCCACGTTCAACCCTTCCCGAGCGATCAGTGCAGCCAGGGGCATGATCCCGCCACCCAGCCCTTTGCCGATGACCAGGATGTCGGGCACGATGCCGTAGTGCTCGACGGTGAAGAAGCGCCCCGTCCGGCCGAGGGCATGCGGGACCTCGTCGAGGATCAACAGCGCGCCGTGACGGTCGCAGGCCGCCCGGACGGCTCGCCAGTATTCCGGCGGCGGGATCGAAGGCGTATTCCGGACGGTCTCGGCGATGACGGCCGCGACGTCGCCCTCCTTCTTGAGGACGTATTCGAGGTAGGCGGCACAGGTCAGGTCGCAGGCCCCCGCGCGATCCAGGCACCCAAACGGGCAGCGGTACGGCTCGGGCGGCGGCACGTGCTCGGTGCCGGTCATGAGCGGGCCGATGCCGGCCCGGAACTGCGCCTCGCCGCCGATCGAGATGGTGTCCAGCGTGCCGCCGTGGAAGGCGTCCCACATCGAGATCGTCTTGTGGCGCCCGGTTGCCACGCGAGCCAGCTGGATCGCGGCGCTGTTAGCAGTGGCGCCGGACGTTGTGAAGAGCACTCGCGAAAGGTCGCCGGGGGCCAGCTCCGCCAGCTTTCGAGCCAGGGCGATCGCGGGCCGGTTGGTGTAGCGCCGCGGCGAGAACGGTAGCTTCCCGAGTTGCTCCACGACGGCCGCCACCACCCGCGGGTTGCCGAAACCGACCTGATGCACCGCGTTGCCGTGGAAATCCAGGTATTGGCGCCCGGCCGTATCGGTGATCCAGGCGCCGTCGGCTCCGTCCAGCACGTTCAGGCAGGGCGTGGAAAGCGACTGATGCAGGAAGTATCGGGCGTCCTCCTCAAGCAACGCCCGAGCTTCCTCGTCCAGGTGGCTGGCCTGCCACGTCGCCCGCCGAGGAGTGGCGTTGGAGTCGCCCTCCGACAGGCCGGCCACGCTACGGATGCTCGCCCAGGGTCAGGCGGATCTCGATCTCGTCGAGCACCGGCGGCAACTCGGCTATCGAGCCGATCAGGTAATGGGCTCCCGCATCGCGAAGGGTGTCCCCAGCGTGCCGCGCAAGCCGGGCCTTTTCCGCCGGCGAAACGCTCGCCAGCTCGTCGCGATCGAGACCGACGTAGTTGCCCGTGCAGGTGACGCCGACCGTCCAGGTGCCGGCGTTGAGGCCCTCCTCGATGTCGGCCTTCGTATCGCCCACCTTCACCACTGCGCTGGGCGGGTAGACGCGCATCTGCTCCATGGCCCGGAGCAGCATCCAGGGTTCGGGTCGGCCGGCCGGCACTTCGTCCGCGCAGACCATGACGTCGGGTTCGTAGCCCTGCTCGACGGCGCGCCTGGCGGCGATCTCGCCCACCGAGCGTGGATAGCCGGTCGTGGAGCCGACCTTGTAGCCGCGGGCGCGGATCTCGGCGACGGCCTCGACGGTGCCGGGAATGAGCGCGCAGAACCGCGGCAGGACGGCTTCCTGGATCGGAACCAACTCGCGGTACATGGCCTGGACGTCGTCCTCTGTGCAGGTCGATCCGTGAGCGGTGCGCCAGCGCGTCGCCACTTCCGGCTCGGCGGCGATGGCGCGGATGTGGTCGAGCTTGTAGATGCCCATCGGACCGCGCGCCTGGGCCGTGGTGATCGCCACGCCGAACCGGCTGAAAGCCTCGACGAAGGCGCCGACCGGAGCGAGCGATCCGAAGTCCTGCGTCGTGCCGGCCCAGTCGAGGACGACTGCACGGAGCCGCCGACCCGACATCGGCGCGGTCATGAGTGCGTCCCGGTCGTCGCGGCACGCCGGTCGCGCGAGTCTTCGGTCAGCCGGGCCGCCGTGTTGGCGAGCTTTGCCTCCAGGAGCGCGCGATCGAGCGATTCGATAAATCCGCCGAGCACACCGATTTCCATGGCGCCGAGAGTGCAGACCCGGAAGGTCGTCTTGGCCGCGTCGCCGAGCCCGGCGTAGATGACGTAGCCGTCGCGTTTGACGGCGTCGTGCAGGTTGTCGTAGTTCACGCCGTCGGGCAGGCGGAGGCTTCTGACAGACGACGATCGATTCTCGAGGGCGACTGTCGGCTCCAGCCCCAGCCGGGCCAAGGCTTTGTCGAGGAAGGCCACGCGGGCACGATATGACTCGCGACGGTGCGCCACCCCCTCGTCCAGAAGCTCGTCGAGCGCTGCCTCCAGCCCGTAGACGGCCGGCACGGCGGGCGTGAACGGCACCGAGCTCTTCTTCTGTGCCGCCAGGTAGCCGGCAATGTCCAGGTAGAGGGATCGCCTGGGGGCTTCGACCGCTCGGGCGGCGCCGGCGGGGGAGAGAAGCACGAACGAGGTTCCGGGCAGGCCGTGCAGGCACTTGTTGGAAGTGCAGGCCACCATGTCGATGCCCGCGTCGGCCAGGCTCAGTTCCTCGGCCCCCAGAGAGCTGATGGCATCGACGACGACGCGCACGTCGCGGGCCCGCGCCACCGCCGCTATCTCCCGCACCGGGTTCAGCAGCCCGGTCGTGGTCTCGTGGTGGACCACCGCGACGGCGTCCACGTCCGGGTTGGCGTCCAGTGCGGCGGCGACTTCGGCCGGATCGATCGGCTCGGTTTGGGGAGCGGCGACCGCCACCGTTGCGATGCCCAGGCGATCGGCGATAGTCGCGAGCCGATCCCCGTAGACGCCGTTGCGACATACCAGCAAGCGCCGACCCTTGCGAACGGAGGCGCCAGTCATGGCTTCCATGGCTGCGGTGCCCGAACCGGCGATGAGCGCCAGCTCCCAATCGCGGCCCACGCCGGCCACGTGGAAGAGCTTCTCGCGGATGCGGCCGAACATGTCGGAGTACTCGGGTTCGCGGTGGCACAGGTCCGGGCCCGCCACGGCCCGATGGACACGGTCGCTGACCACGGCCGGTCCGGGGTTCAGCAGCACGCGCTGGCGGTGGTGTCGGGCTCGACCGTAGAGGAAAGCGTCGGTCGCGGCGAAGTCGGCCGGTTCGAGGATGCGGTCGGGTTGACCGAGCAGCAGATCCAGCCGGCCCGAGTGGCCGGAACTCGCCAATCCCACGACGGCCCCGGCGCCGGCTCGTTGACCCGCGATGAGAGCGTCGCGGGATCCGCCGATCAAGCCCATTCTGCGAACGTCCGGAACGTCGGCCGCGGCGAGCGCAACCAGCAGCCCGAACGGTGACGGTGGCAGCGGTCCCCTGACCACGATGTCCGCCAGCCGACGCTCGGTGCTGCTGGGCGTTATGTCGTCGGGAGCAACCAGCACGACGGTGGCGCCGTCGTTGCGCACCTGTTCGAGTCCATTCGCCAGAGCGGTCTGCGCAGTTGCCGGCAGGTCTCCGGCGAAGAGCGTCCAGACCGAGATCGATCGATCCTCGGCCCAGGAGCGGACTGTCTCGACTGAGTCGGCGTAGGGCATTACGGCGGAACCTCCATGGCGGGCGGCCCGCTCCCAGTCGGGCTTGCCACCTGCTCAGGAGGGTCGGCCAGCAGCATTAACGCGCCACGAACGCCTCGTTAATTGCGCTGGCCCAAGCTCGCCGCAACGCAACCGCACACGAGGCTGGCATGGGTGGCACACCGCGAATCGTCCTTCTGGCCTTCGATGGGTTTCCGCTCCACGCCATCCGACGCACCATCACGCCCAACCTCTGGCGGCTATGCCAGGCGGGCGACTTCCTCCCGGATCGTGGGCGCTGCGACGTCCCATCCACGACATATCCGGGATTCACCTCGCTCCTTACCGGCGCCGGCCAGTGGAAGACCGGAGTGCGGACGACGGCTCAGCGATCGGGTGCGGTTCCCGGCTGGGCTGGGACGGACCGGACGGCCTTGCCGACGATCGTCCACGCGGCACGGGAAGCGGGTTTGACCACGGCGGTGGTGATGGGCGACCAGAAGCTCGAGAAGGTCTTGTGCCTCGACGATCTCGACCGAGTCTGGCCATCCGGCGCCGTCGTTCCTGCGGGGACCGAAATTGACCGGCACGGTTATCCGACCAACGCGGCCGTTCGCCCGCACCTGCTGGAGGCTGCCGGCGACCCGGAGGTGGATCTTCTGTTCGCGCACCTCAACGAGACGGACACATTGGGCCACGATCTCGGTCCGAGTTCCCCAGAGACGTTCGAGTGCGCTCATGCGGCCGATGCCATCGTCGGTGAGCTGCTCCAGAGAGTCGCTCCGGAATGGGGCCGAACCATCATCGTCGCCGTCTCCGACCACGACATGACTCGCCGGATACCGTTCCCCCCGATCGACCCGACGGCGTCGCCGGAATGCGCGGGTCTCGTCGACGACTGGATCGCCGACGGCTGCGCCGCGTGGCTGCGCCTGGCTCCCGGGGCGGACCCTCACACGGCGATCGGCCGGTTCGCAGCGCTCGATGGGGTCGAGAGTTGGCGCTGGCGCGATCCGGACATTCTGCTGCTGCTCGCGGCCCCGGGACGCGTCTTCGCCGCCCCCTGGGTACCGGCCAACGGCATCCATGGCTCCGTTGCGACGGCGCGGACGATGGCCATCGTGGGTGGCGGCCACCCTGCGGTTCCCGAGATTGCCGCCTCGATCCGCGAACGGTCGCCGCGTCTGCGGGACTGGGCGCCAACCCTTGCCTGCCTGATGAACGTGGCTTTGCCCGACGCGGAAGGGCTGGACATCATCGAGGCTTCGCGGCTCGAGCCGGCCGGCTAGGTTCGAGCGTTCTACGGGTTCAGGTCTTCGACCTCGCCGGTGGCCAGGAAGACCACGTCTTCGGCGATGTTCGTGACCCGGTCGCAGATGCGCTCG
>CAZRUC010000114.1:0-7410 GCA_964603175.1 uncultured Anaerolineaceae bacterium | reverse complement strand
GTGCCGGTCATGTAGCCGCTGGGGCCTTCGTTGCCGGACGAAGCCACGACCACCACTCCCGCTCTGGCGGCATTGTCGGCGGCGACCGCGTCGGGGGTGTCGGATGTGCCGAAGTCCGAGCCGAGCGACATGCTGATGACGTCGGCGCCGTCCTTGACTGCGCGGTTGATGGCTTCGACCACGACATCGGTCGAGCCATTGCAGCCGAACACCTTATAGATGAAGAGGGTCGCCTTCGGCGCCACGCCGGGGCCAATGCGGAAATCGTTGGCGCCGTAAATGGACGCGTTGTACCGCCCGGTGTAGGTCTTGCCGGTGGACAGGACGCCTACCCCGGCCGCGGTGCTGGCCGTATGAGTGCCGTGGCTGTCGCAGTCGAGCGGGTTCGGGTCGGGCTGCGGGATCGTCGCGGGCGAACCGGCCGGCGCGCCGGCGTCGTAGGCGTCGCCGACGAAGTCGTAACCCACGGGGATCTTGGCGCTCGGGAACGCGACGGTCTTGCCGTTCGCGTTGAACGCCGGAACGGTGGTGTCGTTGGCAAAGCCGTAGACGTAGTCGGCCGGATTGCCCGAACCGCCGAAGTCGGCATGGTAGAAGTCCACGCCGGTGTCGATCACCGCGATCTTGACCCCTGCGCCGGTCTCGCCGGTGGAGGTCCAGGCCTGGGGCGCTCCGATGTACGGCACGCTGTGCGTCAGGGCCGGCTTATAGGTGGGCATGAGGTGGATGGCTACAACGCCCGGAACGGCCGCCAGCGTCGTCAGCGCGGCCGATCGGACGTGGACGTGGACGCCGGCATAGGCATCCTGAAGCGAGCCCACGACGACGCCGCCGGATTGTCGAACCGCGTCCTCGACCGGCTTCTGATGAGTCTGGATCTCGCCGCGCCGCGCGTCCTTCTGGGAAGTGGACACGGTGGATCCGCCGTCGCGCGCATCGCCGACCATGCCCGCAACGGGTTGATCGGACATCTCGACCATGACATCAACCTGGCGCGACGGGTCGATCAGCGCCGGCATGACTTGCGGGTCGATCTTGCCGACGTCGATTCGCCCGAATCGGGAGGCGCCCGACGCCGCGGCAGTGGATGGAACCAGCGATCCGACCAGAAGCACGGAGATGGCCAGCGCCGGCAACGCGCGACGTCTCATGACGACTCCTCCCGTCGTTGACTCCCGGGGAACGCGGCCCTACCCGCTCAGGGAGCGCGCGGCGAAGTTACATCCCCCGATCGCGCGCGGTCAACCCGGCAACAAGTCGTAGCCCAAGTGGCTTGGCCGGCGCGGCAATCGGCGCGTCGCGCGGTTTACGCCTTCGTTGACGCTCCTGCGCGGCTTGCATATACTCATTTCCGACGGCTTAGGTCGGAATTAGCGGTACGCCCGTTCTGCTGCCCGGCTTGACCGTTGTAGGACGCGGCCCCCCGACTCCGGTCCATCCTCCCCGGGTTGCCGGAGGTAAGGGACCGCGCCACCGAACCACGGGCACGATGGGAGCGATCAAGCTGTCCACCAGGACGTACCACAGCACCGGAGCCGTCTCCTTCTCTACGAAGGGTGAGTACGGGGTACGCCTGATGGCCCAGCTCGCTCGCCGCTTCGGGAGCGGACCGGCCAGCCTGACGGAGATCGCCCAGCAGGAAGATTTGCCGCGAGCCTATCTCGAGCAGCTCGTGCTGGGCTTGCGCGACGCGGACCTCGTTCGCAGCACTCGCGGTGCGCACGGCGGCTACGAGCTTGCGCGCGCCCCGGAGCTGATCGTCATGGGCGAGGTTCTGCGAGCCCTCGAAGGCCCGATCGCGCCGATGATCTGTGCCTCCGACGACCCGAACCACGTAACCTGCGTGAGGACGGGTTACTGCATGGTCAACTTCATGTGGATCCGGGTACGCGACGCAATCGCGGGCGCCCTCGACTCGATGACCCTGGCCGACCTGGTTCCCCGAGTGGCTCGCCTGGCGGGCTCGGGCCTGCCTATCCTCCCGACCGCAACGACCGCAACGACCGCCGCCGCGACCGTCATCGCCGACTGAGCGGCCGTCACCGCGCAGCCCGACACCAAGACCAAGGAGAAACCAGCCCCAGTGAGCGAACAAGACCTCGTCATCCGCGACCTGCACGTGGCCCCCGTCGCGAACCCCGAGCATGAGATCCTCAAGGGGATCGACCTCACGGTGGTACGCGGCGAAGTCCACGCCATCATGGGCCCCAACGGCTCAGGCAAGACGACCCTGGCGTACGCGCTCATGGGCCACCCCGCCTACATTGTCAAGTCCGGCGAGGTGCTCTGGAAGGGCCACAACCTGCTCAAGATGTCCGCGGACAAGCGTGCCAGGCTGGGCATGTTCCTCGCGTTCCAGTACCCCATGGCGATCTCGGGGCTGTCCGTGGCGAGCTTCCTGCGGTCGGCGATCAACGCCCGCCGCTCCGGTCTTGTGCCCGATCCCAACGTCGATCCCACGGACTCGTTCCGTGGCGGAATCTCGATGGGCGATTTCCGCAAGCTCGTAAAGGCCAAAATGGCGCTGCTCCAGATGGACGAGTCGATCGCGTCGCGCTACGTCAACGAGGGCTTCTCCGGCGGCGAGAAGAAGCGCCTGGAGATGCTCCAGATGGCGGTCCTCGAACCGGAGATGGCGATCCTCGACGAGACCGACTCCGGCCTCGACATCGACGCTCTCCGCATCGTCGCCGAGGGCGTGAACGCCATGCTCAACCCGAACATGGGCGTGCTGGTGATCACCCACTATCAGCGCTTGCTCAACTACATCAAGCCGGATGCGGTCCACGTCCTGGCTGCCGGCCGGATCGTCAAGAGCGGCGGCCGCGACCTGGCTCTACGCCTCGAAGAGGAGGGATACGCTCCCGTCCTGGCCGAGGCGGGGCTGGAGGCCGAGGTCGGCGACGAGGCTCCCGAGGCCGCATTGGAGGCCGCCCACTAGGGCGGGCACGATATGGCCGACCTCGCAACCCCAACGACCTCCGGCGCCGCGCGCGCCTTCGACCCGCGGCTGATCCGCGCCGACTTCCCGATCCTGGCCACGACCAACCGCTTCGGCAAGCCCCTCGTCTACCTCGACAGCGCCGCGACCAGCCAGAAGCCGCTGGCCGTGATCGAGGCGGTGAACGCCTACAACAGCGCATACGCCTCGAACATCCACCGCGGCATATACGAGCTGGCCGAGCGGGCCACCGCGGCCTACGAAGGCGCCCGGGCGATGACCGCGCGTCTCATCAACGCCCCCGACGCTCATGAGATCGTCTTCGTCCGAAACGCCACGGAAGCGATCAACCTCGTGGCCTACTCCTGGGGCAGGCGCAACATCGGCCGCGGCGATTCGATCGTCCTGACCGAGATGGAGCACCACGCCAACCTGGTGCCCTGGCAGATCCTCGTCCAGGAGAAGGACGGCGACCTCGAATTCGTGCCGGTCACCGACGACGGTCTCCTGCAGCTCGAGGTGTTCGAGGTCCTGCTCCATCTGCACCCCAAGCTCGTGGCGTTTACCCACGTCTCGAACATGCTCGGAACAATCAACCCGGTCCGTGAGATGACCGAGATGGCGCACGCGGCCGGCGCTCTCGTCCTGATCGACGGCGCGCAGGCAGTGCCTCACCTGCCGGTGGACGTCCAGGAGATCGGCGCCGACTTCTACGTCTTCTCCGGCCACAAGATGTTGGGACCGACCGGTTCCGGGGCATTGTGGGCCCGTCGCGAGCTTCTCGAAGCCATGCCGCCGTTCCTGGCCGGGGGCGACATGATCCGCGAGGTCCACCTGCGCCGTTCGGTGTGGAACGACATCCCCTGGAAGTTCGAGGCCGGCACGCCGGACATCGCCGCCGAAATCGGTATGGGCGCCGCCGCCGAATACCTGCTGGGCCTGGGCATGGACGCCGTCCGAGCCCACGAGCAGGAGTTGATCGGCTACGCCATGGAAGTGCTCGGGGCGGTCCCCGGCATCGAGCTGTACGGCCCGGCCGCGGAACTGCGCGGCGGCGTCGTCTCGTTCAACCTGCCGGGCATCCACCCCCACGACGTGGCCCAGATCCTCGATCGGTCGGGGATATGCGTCCGCGCCGGCCACCACTGCACGATGCCGCTACACGAGCGCTTCGACCTGGCCGCCACGGCCCGGGCGAGCTTCAACGTCTACACGGTTCCGGAGGAGATCGACGCGCTGGCCGTTGGGCTGCGCGAAGTCACCCGGATCTTCGACCGCTGAGGGTATCCTCGAAACGATGGACGACCTCTACCGCGACTACATCCTCGAACACTACCGGCGACCCCACAACTTCGGCGTCCTCGAGGCACCGACGGCCAGCTACGAGGGATCGAACCCGCTCTGCGGCGACAGGATCACGATGATGCTCGGCGTCCACGACGGAATCGTGAGCGAGGTCGCCTTCACCGGTCGTGGCTGCGCCATCAGCCAGGCCAGCGCGTCGCTGCTAACGGACGAGATCAAGGGCAAGACCGTGGCCGAAGTCGAGCGCATGACGCCCGACGACGTGCTCGACCTGCTCGGCATCGACATCAGCCCGGCCCGTCTCAAGTGCGCCCTGCTGTCGCTCGATACGGTCGCTCACGCGCTGGCGGACGAGTCGGCGGTCGCGCCGGAGGCCTGAGCAGCTCGGACCATAGTCGCGCTGCTTTCGCAGGCTGCGGAGGGTACCTTTCCCCTGTAAGGCGGATGGCGTCAGTGGTTGGAGCAGAGGTCGCGTGGCTTCGATGACCTTCAGTTCGTCGAGCATGGCCCGTGCGGCGGGAATGTGGACCGAGGTCGCGGACCGCGTATACGTCCGGCGTTTCGTGGATTACAACGTCACCATCGGACTGATAGTCGGCGACGACGACATGCTGCTGGTCGACACTCGCGCATCCGAGCGTCAGGCGCGGGAACTCCAATCCGAGGTCCGATGGATCGGCCAGGGTCGATTGCACGTCGTGAACACTCACCACCACTTCGACCATGCCTTTGGCAACTTCACTTTTCTGCCCGCCGATATCTGGGCTCATGAGCGCTGCGCGCTTCGGCTCCGTGAAGATAGCCAGCTCACTCAGACCGCTCTCGCCGCGGCCATGCCCGAGATAGCGCAGGAGTACACCGAGACCCACATCACGCCCCCAAACAAGACGTTTCGCGTGAGCGCCCAACTCGAACTCGGCGGGCGCAAGGTCGAGCTGCATCATTTCGGGCGCGGCCACACCGACAACGACGTCGTGGTCGTGGTGCCGGACGTGCATGCCATCTTTGCCGGCGATCTCGTCGAGCAGGGCGGCCCGCCTTCGTTCGAGGATTCGTACCCGATGGACTGGCCTGGAACCCTGGGTCGGCTACTCGAGGCGGCTCACGGCCCGGTGGTGCCCGGCCACGGCGAGGTCGTCACGCGGTCTTTCGTCGAGGGTCAGCTGGCCGATCTGGCCGCACTGGCGCAGCTCGCGCGGCGAGTTCGTTTCGACGGCGGGTCCGTCACGGACGCGCTGCCTCTCTCTCCGTTTCCGCCGGTTGCGGCGCGGCATGCGCTGATACGCGCTTTCGCCCAATTGGCGGGAGAGCTGTAGGACCCGCGGGAAGCTTCTAGGCGGCGGTTCCTGCAGCACCGACCAGGCGGGCAGCGGCGCGCGCGACCACCAGGTCTTCGCGGGCCACGATCTGGAGCACCGCCGGGGAAGCGCCCGGGCGCGAGAGGACCGCGTCTTGTTTCGCGGACTCTCCGGAAATCGGCTCCACGCCGATGGATCGCAGGCGGGCCACGATCCGAGCGCGCAACCCGGCCGCGTTCTCGCCGATCCCGCCCGTGAAGACGATCGCGTCCAGCACGGGCAGCGCCGTGACCGACGCCGCGATGCATTCGGCCGCCCGCCGCGCGAACATCGTGAGGGCGAGCCCAGCGGGCAAGTCGCCGGAAGCCTCGAGCCGTACCAATTCGCGCACGTCGGAGGTCTGGCCCGAGACGCCGAGCAGTCCGGATTCATGGTCCATCTGCTCGGCCAGCTCCTCCGGGCTCAGGCGGCCGGTTCGAAGCAGATAGAACAGCGCCCCCGGGTCGATCGAGCCGGCTCGCGTCCCCATCATCAGGCCCTCGAGTGGCGTCAGGCCCATGGAGGTGGCGACGGACCGGCCCCCGTCCACGGCGGTCACAGAGCAACCGCTGCCGAGGTGCGCGACCACAGTCCGCAGCTCGCCGACGGGTCGGGCGAGGACCGCCGCCGCGCGTTCCGCGGCCCAGGCCACGGAAATTCCGTGGAACCCGTAGCGGCGCACGCCCCACTCCTGATACCACTGCTCGGGCACGGGGTAGCGAAACGCCTCTTCCGGCAACGTCGCGTGGAAGGCGGTGTCGAACGCCACGACGTGGGGCAGGTGCGGGATCGCCGCGAGCCCGGCGGTCATCGTGGCGGCTGCCATGCCGTTGTGGAGAGGGGCGAGGTCGCGCAGCGCGGCCACTTGCTCGATCACGCGGGGCGTCACCCGAACCGGGTCTCGGAAAGTTGCCCCACCCTGGACGACCCGGTAGCCCACGGCCCCGAGCGAAGCGAGCGAGATTCCCAATACCTCGTACCGGGCCACGAGCGAGCGGATGTCGTCGGCGGGATCGCCGCGATCGGCCGTAGCGTCCACGCCCCAGTCGATGTCGAGTTGCCCCACCGGGGCGAGCGACTCGGCCGATGCGGCGGGAATCATGCCGTCTTCACCAACCGCCGGAATCGACGCCGTCTCGATCACGCTCGACTTGAGCGAGCTCGAACCCGGGTTCAGGACCAGAACGCGCATCCAACCGCCTTGTTGTCGTCGGCCGGCTCGGCCGCTTCGTGCCCAACGTTACCGTGCGGGGCCCGGACGTGCAGCCTGTCCGCCCATGGCCAAAGCCGCGACGAAGGCCGCTGCCGTCGGCGTGGCGCCCAGGCCCAGGCGCGCTCCCACGACGGCAGCGAGCGGCGGCTCCAGGTTGCTGGCGCGCAACTCCGGCCACGCCGCCTCGCCAAACACCACTTCCGGCGCACCGTCGAGGATCACGCGACCGGCGCGCATGACCACGACCCGGCGGAAGCACTCCGCTACGAAGCGCATGTCGTGGCTGATTGCGATGACCGTCCTCCCCTCCGCGGCCCCCGCCGCGACCACTGCCCGCACCCGCGCCACTCCCGGCGCATCCTGGCCTGTGGTCGGCTCGTCTAGAACCAGGACAGCCGTGCGCATCGCCAGCACGGAGGCCAGCGCCAGCAGCTTGCGTCGCGAGTAGCCCAGATCGTATGGGTTCGCGGCGGCCTCCGCGCTCAGACCGACGGCCTCGAGCGCCGCACTCACCCGTTCGTCGAGAGCCGACCCGCGCACGCCCAGGTTCTTCGGCCCGAACGCCGCTTCGCCCGCGACGCGGCCCGCGAACAGCTGTCGATCCGGGTTCTGGA
>CAZRUC010000113.1:4213-7429 GCA_964603175.1 uncultured Anaerolineaceae bacterium | reverse complement strand
CCATCGAGATAGAAGGGACCGGGATCTCCGGGCCGCTCACAACCCGCCTGCGCCTGGCCGGACGCCACAACGCCTCCAACGCCCTCGGGGTGGCCGGAGCGGCGCTGGCCCTCGGTGTGCCGCCGGACGCGCTTGCGGTGGGGCTGGCAAGCTTCGACGGCGTGGGGCGGCGCCTGGAGCGCAAAGGGGCGGGGAGGGGTGTTGTGGTGTACGACGACTACGGCCACCATCCGACGGCCATTCGCGAGACGCTTGCGGCAGTTCGCCAGAGAGAGCCCGGGAAGCGGGTCTGGGCGGTCTACGAACCACTCACCTACCACCGCACGGCGGCGATGCTCGAGCAGTTCGCGGACGTTCTGGCCGGGGCGGATGCCGTCGCGATCGCCGACATCTGGGCCAGCCGCGATCCCGACACCACGATCACTTCCGCGGCGGCCCTGGCGGAGGCGGTTTCGCGGCGCCGGCCCGAGATGCCGGTGGCCGCGCCCGGTTCCGTGGAGGCCACGGCAGCCTGGCTCGCAGCCGAGGTTCGCCCCGGTGACGCCGTCCTGGTGATGGGCGGCGGCAAGAGCTATCGCATTGCCGAAATCCTCGTCAGGGCTCTCGAAGAATGAGCCACGAGGCCAACCTGTTGCAGTCAGTGTGCGGTTCGACCCGTTCGGGGCCCTCGATTCCCATTTGGGCTCCGCGCGCGGGCTCAGTACGGCACAATCGTGGGAAACGATTCGGATCCACACCATAGGGAGGCTCGATGGCGGGCGAATCCTCTTTCGACGTCGTGAGCGAGATCGACGACCAGGAGCTTCGGAACGCGCTCGACCAGGTGCGGCGCGAAGTTCAGCAGCGCTATGACTTCAAGGGCGCATTCGTCGAACTCACGCAAACTCCGACCGAGCTCGTTCTCACAGCCGACGACGAGTTCAGGGCCAAGGCCGTCCGAGACCTGGTGGAAACGAAAGCAGTCCGGCGCGGGCTATCGCTCAAGATTTTCGACTGGGGCAAGATGGAACCGGCCGGCGGCGACAAGGTGCGTCAGCACATCACACTTCGCCGAGGCCTGAACGAAGACCTCGGGCGAAAGCTCAGCAAGCTCATTCGCGACGAGTTTCCTAAGGTCGTGCACGCGCAGATCCAGGGCGATGCCTTGCGAGTCTCCGGCAAGAACAAGGACGACCTTCAGCGGGTCATCACCCGTCTGAGGGAACTGGATGAACCGGTACCACTGCAATTCACGAACTACAGATGAGCAGATCCCCAAGGAGCGCGACAGTCCCAATCCGACCCGGCCACTGAACCTGGTGAGCGTCGCCCGGGACCTCCGGCGCGACGGCCTGAAGGAGAACGGCAATGTCTACGACTGAAGGCCAGAGCGCGACCCTCACGGTCGGCTCAGCCCTTGCGGCATCCCTGGCTCGGTCCGGCGTCAAGATCGCCTTCACCGTTCCGAGCGAAAGCATCCTGGGCATGATCGACGGCCTGGCCGCACACGGCGTTCGCGTGGTCGCGACGCGTCACGAGGGAGCGGCGTCGTTCATGGCGGAGGCAGTTGCCCAGCTGACCGGACGGCCTACCCTCTGTCTCGCGGGACGCGCGCCCGGAGCGGCGAATCTGGCGATTGGGCTGCATGCCGCCCAGTCCGACTCGGCGCCCGTTGTCGCAATCGTCGGCCAGGTGCGACGTGACGTGAGGGGTCGCGACGCTTTCCAGGAGATGGACATCGTCGCCACTTTCACGCCGTTGGTGAAGTGGGCGGCGGAGGCGCGCGAGGCGGCCGAGGTGATCCCGCTCGTCGAGCGCGCCCTGGCCACGGCGATGAAGGGTCGACCCGGTCCGGTTCTTCTGTCGATTCCGGAGGATATGTTCGACGAGATCATCGCGGCGGGGGAGAGCCTGCCGGGAGTCGCCAGTAACCATCCGGACCAGCATGCCGAGCCCGATCCGACGCTCGTCCGCAAGGTATTGCACCTATTGGCCGACGCGCAGCGGCCACTCATTCTGGCCGGCGCGGGAATCCTCCGCGCCCGGAGCACCGACGCCCTCGTTCGCTTCGCCGAGCAGCTGCAGATTCCCGTCGTTACTTCGTGGCGCCGACCGGACGCGTTTCCCAACGAGAACCCGCTCTATCTCGGCATGACCGGCCCGGGGGCGCCGGCGAGCGTATTGCGCCGATTGCAGGAAGCGGACGCGCTGCTCGTCCTGGGCTGCCGACTGAGCGAAGCGACAACCTTCGGATATCGGATTCCGGCGCCGTCTACACGCTGGGCGCAGGTGGACGTGGAGCCGCGTATCGGTGGGGCCGGAAGCCGGCCCGAGGTAGTGATGGCTGCGGACGCGGCCGGTTTCCTGCGGGTGGCGCGACGGGTTCTGACGCGCGCCGCGCTCGAGGCGTCGAGCCTTGACGCTCGCCGGGCGGCCAATCTCGCCGATCGAGCCGCCTATGAGGTCGCGTCGGTGGTCGACGGTCAGGCTTGGGAAGGGCCCGGCGTCCATCCCGGGCGCGTCGTGAGCACGCTCCGACGCGTTCTACCGCCCGAGGCGATCGTCACCACAGACGCAGGCGACTTCGGGACTTGGGTCGCCCGCGGATTCCGGTTCCAGCGCCCGGGCACCTTCATCGGCCCCACTTCGGGGTCGATGGGCTTCGGTCTTCCCGCTGCGATCGCCGCATCGCTTGCCCGCCCGGGGCGCCTGGGCGTAGCCCTGGCCGGTGACGGCGGGTTCGCGATGACGATGGCCGAGCTCGAGACGGCCGTGCGGGAGCGGGCCCACGTCGTGGCGATCGTTTTCGACAACGGTCGTTACGGCACGATCTGGCGGCATCAGGAACTGCGGGGCGGCGAGGCCGGCCTGGCTACGAACCTCGGCCCGATCGATTTCGCGGCTGTGGCCAATGCGGCCGGCGCGCTGGGCCTGACTGTTTCGACGGACGCCGACTTCGAGCCGGCCCTCCGGCAGGCAATGGATGCCGGGCGGCCCGCCGTGCTGCATCTGGCGCTCGATCCGTCGTGGACGACGCCGGAGGCGGCCGCCGGCGAGGTTCTCCCCGAGCGGGTGGCCGAGGCCGTGGAGACTATCGCGGTCGAAGAGTTCATCGCCGAGGCCGAGGCCGTGCTCGAGGAAGTGGTCGAAGAGGCAATCGCCGAGGCCGTCATCGAAGGCGCAACCGAGGCCGAGGCCGAAGCCGTCATCGAGGAAGCGGTCGAGGAAGCGGTCGAG
>CAZRUC010000113.1:0-4113 GCA_964603175.1 uncultured Anaerolineaceae bacterium | reverse complement strand
TCGAGGAAGCGGTCGAGGAAGCGGTCGAGCAAGCAATCGCCGAAGCCGTGCTCGAGGAAGCGATTGCGGAAGCTGTCGAAGAGGCAATCGCCGAAACCGAACCCTCCGCTGCGGAAGCTCCGTCGGAGTAACCCATACGAAACAGATAGCTGGCTTGCCCGTCCTCGAGACCGCGCGGTTGCGCCTGCGAACTCTGCGCCTCGACGACGCCGCCGATCAGCAGGCATTCGCCAGTGAGTCTGAGGTCGCGGGACCAGGCATGTGGGATCCGCTCCCAACCCTGGAGGAGAACCAGCGTGACCTGATGGAGGCGCTGGAGAGTCAGGCGCGCGGCGAAACGGCCGAGTGGGGGATCGAACACCAGAGCGAAGGGCGCCTGATCGGGCGCTGCGGTTTCCTCAGATTTCGGCCCGCGCATCGAAACGCTGAGCTTGGGTATGCCCTCTCGAGGCCCTATTGGCGACAGGGGTACATGAGCGAGGCGGTGGCAGCCGTGCTCGCATTTGGCTTTGACCGGCTGGATCTGCAGCGGGTCGAAGCAAACTGCCTGGCTGACAACACCGCCTCCTGTCGATTGCTCGAAAAGGCCGGCTTTGCTCTGGAGGGCACTGCGCGCCAGGCATACGTGCAGGATGGGACTTCGAAGGACCTGCGGCGGTATGCGGTCCTCCGACACGAGTTCACGAGCTCGCCGGCGTCTCCGACGGGAGCAACGGCTCCGGCTACGGAATATCCGCCGGGTTCGGCGGGTCCGCGGTGATCGTCTTGGGCCAGGTGCCCTTGAACCTGATCGCGCCTTCATGCAGTTGCAGCGTATCGATCGTGATTCCGGCTTGGAGCATGGTCGTATTCAGATACGTGTCGAGGGAAGTCTTGACCGTGTCGAGGACGTTGCCGGGTACGCCGATCCGCCCGAATTCGAGATGCTTGATGTCGACTGCGACCGTGTGATCGCTCGTTTTGTCGATCGAGAACTCGCCGTACATGGGCCCCGAAACTGGATAGCCGGGGACGTTGACGAAGGCCGACATCGCCACGAAGCCCTCGTGCACGCGGAACTGGATCTGGCTGAAGTGCGCGTTCGAGGTGTTGAATTCTCGAAGCGACGCAATGGCGGCTTCGGAGATCGTGTCGTCGACCGCCACGCTGCCGGACCAGTGGTGCTTGCTCGACAACGTGTAGTTCGCCGGCGCGGAGGGACGCTCGAGGCCCCACTTGGCGCAGAAATCGTTGAACGCTGCGCGATCCTGGACCATCTGCAGGTCGCGCGGCTTGTCCATTCCGAAGGCCGCGCTGAGGACCGGAACCTGGGCAACGCCCAGCCATGAGACTGCGACCGCCGCGACGACGACGATGCCGACAACCGCGATGAGCAACCGACGCAGCATTGTGCCCTCCTCCATTCCGTCGGGCGCGAGACGGCTGCGCCCGCGAGTGAGCGAAGCCTGCCAGATCGGTCCTCGCCCGCGGTAGGTCCGTTCGGCCCGTCAGCCGGCGGGCTGTTCCAGGCGGCGTTCCAGGACAAGGCCGGTGCGCCGTTCGTGGAGCTGCCGCTCCAGGCCCACCGGATACACGTGCGGGTTGAGGAGTCGTCGGGTCGCCGGGTGCAGCGACTCGAGTTGCCGATGCGCCCGCTCCCTGATCTCCGGCAAAGTGGGGGATGGCGCGATTCGGAGTCCATCTCTCATGGCCGGAAGGACTAATTCCTGCGGCATCCAGCCGTGCTCGATCGCGCGCATGTGGAGCGCGTCCGCAGGATCGACGATGACGTCGCCGACCCGCGGTGGCGGCAAGGCCTGGTCGTAGATCATGTCGGCCCGGAAACGTCCGGTCGTATCGCTGAAGCGGCGCACGCCCAGGATGCCGGGGATCGATATCTTGGCCGTATGCTCGGAGAGCTTGACCGGATAGCGCCACGAGTCAGCTCCGTCGCAGATCGCCGTCAGCTTGTAGACCGCACCCAGGGCCGGCTGGTCGAAGCAGGTGTCGAGCTTGGTCCCCACGCCCCAAACGTCGATACGAGCGCCCTGGCCGCGCAATGACGCGATCAGGTGCTCGTCGAGATCGTTCGAGGCGACTATTCGCGTATCGGTGAAGCCCGCTTCGTCGAGCATGCGCCTGGCCTCGATCGAGAGGTACGCGAGGTCTCCCGAGTCGAGGCGAATGCCGGCCAGCTTGCCGCCCCGGGCGCGCAGCCGCTTACCCGTTTCGATTGCGTGGGCCACGCCTCCGAGGGAGTCGTACGTGTCCACGAGCAGCGTGACGTTGTCCGGCTGTGCGTCGGCGTAGGCGTCGAAGGCGCGCTGCTCATCGTCGAAAACTTGGACCCACGAGTGGGCATGGGTTCCACGCACGGGGATGCCATACAGGCGCCCTGCCAGCACGTTCGAGGTCGCGGCAACGCCTCCGATATATGCGCCCCGGGCCGCGGAGAGCGCGCCGTCCGGGCCCTGGGCGCGCCGCATCCCGAACTCGAGCACCTCCGCCGGCCCGGCGGCTTCGACGACGCGGGCCGCCTTTGTGGCCACGAGCGTCTGGAATCCGATGACCGTGAGCAGGATGCTCTCGACCAGTTGGGCCTCGATCAATGGGCCGCGAACGCGTACCAGCGGCTCGTTGGCGAAGACGAGCGTTCCCTCGGGAATGGCATCGACATCGCAGGAGAACCGGAACTTCGCCAGGCGTTCGAGGAAGTCATCGCGGAAGAGAGGCCGGCCGCCGGTCGCCTCCAGCCCGCGCAGGTGCGCGATGTCCAGTTCGTCGAACCGAAGTCCTTCGAGGATCTCCAGGGCGTCGTCGAGACCAGCCGCGAGTGCGTACCCACCCTCGAACGGGAGGTTTCGGAAGCTGAGCGAGAAGACGGCCTCGCGATCGGCGACGCCCGCTGCCTCGTAGCCGGCACCCATCGTGAGCTCGTACAGGTCGGTGAGTGTGGCCAGACTCGGTCGGTATAACTCGCGGATCGCGGACATGCGGCTCGCTCCTCGCGTTCAGCGCCGTGGCAGCGCTTGGGTTCGGGTGATCGCTCAAACGGTACCTGCTTTTCGCGCCGACAGGGGCGGGAGGCTCAGGGCGGGGCCGCAGCCGGCGCCAACCACCCGATAGGGTAGTAACAGACCAGCCCGTTGGCATAGGTCGTCGCGCAAGACAGATCACTCGATGCGTAGGTCGGCACTCTACCCGTGGCGACTTTTCGATGCGTACCGTGGGCGGTCGCAGGCGCTCCATATTCTGGGTCCGTGTGGACCGAGCGTTGCGAAAGGAGTCGTAGATGGCATCGCGTCCCAACCGTCGCCGAGTCTGGCGACTCGCCGCAGGGCTGATAAGCCTCTCCCTGGCGCTTGCAGCGGCAGCCAGTGTGAGCGCCCACGCCGGCGACCCAGCCTCGATCCAGGTCATCCAGACCGGCGCACTCTCCGTCCAGGCATCGGGCAGTTGGACCTGGGGAGAGATGGCGACCGCCAGCAAGCTCAGTTACGCGGGGTTCGCGCTCGATTGGGGCGACGTCGCCACCGGCAACGCCGTGCCGAAGCCGGGCGGAGGCGACTACCACGTTGGGGACGGAACCGCCGCCACGAACGTCGTGATGCAGCCGACCACTCCCGCTCAGGGTGTGACCGGAACCTGGGGTCCGCTGAGCCACACCTACGCCCAGTCGGGTACGTACATGGTCTGCGTGGTCATCTACGACCTGGGCGAAGTCACTCCGTTCAAGGCTAGCGGGTACCACGGCCTTACCGCCGGCGGACCAGACCGCAACACCGACAACTCCTCCGAGAAGAACGGCGATACCACGGGCAATTGCGTCACGCTGGACGTCGTCGTCCCGACCCCCAGCCCGACCGCCACCCCTATAGCCACAGCCAGTCCCACTGAATCGCTCGCGCCCACCGCGAGCCTCGCGCCCACCGCCAGCCCTTCACCCACTCAGGCTGTTCAGGGCGCCACGAGTCAGCCTTCCGGCACTCCGCCCGCGACAACCGTAGCCTCAACCGACCGGCCTCAGAACGGCGACGCGCTCCCGTTTGCGCTCTTGCTCCTGTTCGCCGGCTCCGGACTATTCGTGGTCTTCGCCTTGAAGCCAATCCGGGAGACCCGCCGCTAGCGGCTGTC
>CAZRUC010000112.1:1196-7441 GCA_964603175.1 uncultured Anaerolineaceae bacterium | reverse complement strand
CGCCGTCTCGAACCACATATGTCTTGCCCTCTGAGCGCAGCTTGCCGTGCTTTCGGGCCTCGGCCATCGCCTTGAGCGCAAGTAGGTCCTCGTAGGGCACGACCTCCGCACGAATGAAACCGCGGGCCAGGTCCGTGTGGATCGTGCCGGCCGCATCGACCGCGGTGGAGCCGTCGGGGATGGGCCAGGCACGGACCTCGTCCGGACCGGCCGTCAGGAACGAGATCAGGCCCAGCAACCTGTAACTCAGCCCGATGACGCGAGCGAGGCTCGACTCGGCGAGTCCAAGCTCCTCCATGAAGACCGCCGCTTCGTCTGGCTCGAGCTCGCCGAGCTCCATCTCTATCTTCGCCGACAGCGCATCCACGAGCGTGGCCGGATGCTCGTAGCGATCGGCGACGCCGGCCACGATCTGCGACTCGCGCGCCAGGTCCGCCTCGCCGACGTTGAGCAGCACGAGGACTGGCTTCTGGGTCAGGAAGCGGAAGCCTCGGAGCGCTTTCTCTTCGTCCGGCCGGAGCGCGACGGCCCGAAGCGGCGTGCCGGCGACGAGCGGTTCATGCAATCGCAGCAGGAGGGCTTCCTCGCGGTCGTTGGCCTCGCGCTCCGCGGGTGTGCCGTGGTGGCCGCTCGCCTTGAGGCGCTCCAGGCGTTTCTCCATGACCGACAGGTCGGCGAAGATGAACTCCAGGTCGAGGCGTTCGAGGTCGCGCCAGGGGTCGACCGATCCTTCCGGATGCGGTACGGCCGGGTCTTCGAAGGCCCGGACGATATGCAGCAGCGCATCCGCCTCGCGCAATCGAGCCAGCTGATCCGCCGGCAGCTCCTCGGTCCCAACCCGTCCTTCGGTCGATGAAGGGGGCGCCGCCAGGTCGAAATAAGTGACGTCCGCCTGAACTACCTTGCGCGGCTTGAAGATCTCGGCCAGCCGGTCCAGCCGCTGGTCTGGGACCTTGACGGTGCCTACATGTAGCTCCATGCCGCCGTATC
Source organism: uncultured Anaerolineaceae bacterium (assembly GCA_964603175.1). GTDB lineage: Bacteria > Chloroflexota > Limnocylindria > Limnocylindrales > CSP1-4 > Fen-1039. Next base: position 6,451 of record CAZRUC010000112.1, on the reverse strand, counting down.
CGCCGGTCTGCGCATGGCCTCGGGTGAGCGTGTTGAAGACTGTCGTCTTCCCCGAGCCCGCAAGCCCGACGATGGCGATCTGCATGTGCTCCTTGCCTCCCAGCTACTAGTACCCGGCCTCCGGATCGACGACGTGCTTGAGCGGCTCACCTGCTCGATAGAGGCGCAGGTTCTCGCAGAAGACATCCAGCGTACGTGGGACCACCGCGCTGCTGGACCACGAGGTATGCGGCGTCACGATGCAGTTGGGGAGCCGGTAGAAAGGCGAGTTGTCGGCCAGCGGCTCTTCGCGGAAAGTGTCGAGCACCGCGCCCCCGAGGAGTTGATCGTTCAAGGCTCTCGACAGCGCCCTCTCGTCTACAAGGCCGCCGCGCGCCACATTGATGAGCCAGCTTCCGGGCTTGGCGTGGCGCAGCGCGTTCTCGTCGATGATCGTATTGGTCGCGCTCGTCAGAGGCAGGGCCAGGACGACGAAGTCGGATTGGGCCAGCAACTCTGGTAACGCTTCGATTCCCCCCAGCACCACCACACCTGGGAGCGCCGCGACGCTGGGCCGGCGCTTTACGGCCACGACTCGTGGGCCGAAGGGCGCCGCCAGCTTGGCCACCTGGCAGCCGATACCGCCCAATCCCACCAGCCCGATCGTGATTTCTGAGAGCTCGACGGCTTCCAGCGGCTGCCATGTGCGGTCGCGGCCGAGTTCGAGGAGCTGCGGTAGGCGGCGGCAGATGGCGAGGATCATCGTCATCACGTACTCGGCGATCGGCTGGTCGTATACGCCGCGTCCGTTGGTGACAGTCAACTCCCGCAGCCGGACACAGGGGGTGAGAACGGACTCGACGCCGACCGACACCGAGTGGATCCAGCGCAGCTTGGGTGTGCGCCCGACTAGTCGATCGAGCTGCTCGCCGCCCAGCGACCAACCGCGCAAGAGGACTTCGACGTCGTCGAGCGCTTCGTCTGCCAGTCCCTCGGCGGAGACCCCGACGAGGCGAGCGCCCGGGGCGGCCGCGAGAATGCTTGCCCGCATCGCCGCGGTTGCGTCCATCCCGGCAAACACCGGGCTCATGGCGATCGCAATGGGCGAGCCATCGGGCCCGCGACCCGGTCCCAGAGACGTCCGGGTGTCGGCGCTCATATGTCCTCCCCTTGCAACGGAACGCTCTTCGTCGGCATCACACGATCCAGCCAGCGAGCGGGCATGTCGATCTCCTCCGGCGAAGGCAGCGTTTCCGGTCCGACCCACAACGTTCGGAGTGCCTCTGTGCCGCCGGCTCGGGCGATGGAAGCGACGAACTCCTCGCCCTTGCGGTATTGCTCCATCTTGAGGTCCATCCCGGTAATCCGCATCATCGCCCGCTCGAAGCCGGTCCGTTGCTCGCGCCGTGCGTGGAAACGCCGGCTGATCTCTTCGACTCCCGGCACGAGATCGCGTCCGACTTCGTCCATGACGTAGTCGCCGAAACCCTCGAGCAGACTCATCACGGCCTGGATTTCGCGGAAGCCACGGCGTTGCTCCTCGGGCATGAGCCCTTCCATCCAGTGCTCGCCGGAGTTGCTGCCTCGAAGGGTTCGCCCGAGCCTGACCAGCGCCTCGCGGTTGAGCAGCGACACGTCGGCCGAGAGCGAAGAGAGCTGCTCCTCAAGGCGCCCGGCAAGGTAGGGCCGCAGCCACGGGTGAGCCTCGAACTCAAATGCATGAGTGGTCTCGTGCAACGCAATCCACGTCCGGAAGGGATCCAGCGGCAGGTCCATCAGAGCGGCGGTGCGGCGGATGTTCTCGTCCACGAACAGGAGCTGGCCCGGTTTGGAACCGGTCGACAGAAGGGCGAGGTCGTACTGGCCCAGGACGCGCTGTCCGAGGAACCCGAGGAGGAAGCCCAGCTGGCGGGTGGCGACCGCGCGGTTGGCGATCGCCATGGCGGCCTTGACGAGGCCCGCCCCGTCCGGGATGACCTGGTTGAGCAGGTTGCCTTCCACTTTGCCGATCAACTCGGCGAAGGTGGTCACGTTAGTGGCTACCCAGGTCTCGCGATCTACGACACCGCTACGCTCGACGACCCCCGGAAGTTCCGTCTCGAGAGCGGCTGCAAGAGCCGGCACGATCCGCGCCATCGCCGCGGCGTAGACGGGTTCGGCGGCTCGAAGCTCGGCGGGGGTCAGCCTGCCCGGGGCCCTCCGAACGCGGCCGGCAGCGATTTGGACGGCCTTGTCCCAATCGATCAGACCGCGGCGCGCGGACCGCTCCGCCCGGCGCCCGAGGATCGTTATGCCCGCGCCGACCGCCGCGCCCACCAGAAAACCGGCGCGCGCAAAGGCGTCCTGCTGGAGCCGGGAAAGCCCCGGTCGGCGCGATCCCCGACTCATGACACGTCCACTCCCAGGTCCACGGGTTCGACCTCCGGAAAAGCTTCGCCGAACATTCGCTCGGCGAGCGCGCGGAATGAGGCTACGTCTCCGGTAGTCAGCTGTCGGTGACCCGGCACCGCGAAGACCTCGTCGGGCGGCTCGTGACCGGCCAGACCCGCGTCCGCAGCAGTGCCGCGAGTCGTGCCGGGGGCCTCCATGCCGTTGATGGAGAGCAACTCCGCCAGCGAAGACGCGGTCGCGGTTGCCGAATCGACGATCGCGACAGAGTCGCCCACCGCCGCGCGTAATAGGGCCGCCAGCAGCGGGTAGTGCGTGCAGCCGAGCAGCAATGTGTCGATCCGGGCCGAGGGCGGCATGGGGAAAATGAAATCTCCGTCGGCGTTGCGCTTTCCGAGCAGAGGTGCCACGGCCTGACGGACTGCCGATTCGACCGCAGGCCCGGAGAGTTGGCCTGCCTCGACCAAGGGCACGAGCGACGGCGTGGCGTGCTCATACACCTCGATCGCCGGGTTCTCGTCCTTGATGGCGTTGAAGTAGGCCCGAGAGCGAACGGTCGCGGGCGTGGCGATGACTCCGACACGACGGTTCCGCGTAGCCAGCGCCGCCGCGGCAGCCCCGGGCCGGACCACGCCCAGCACCGGCAGGTCGTAGCGACGGCGGAAGTCTCCCAGGGCCACGGAGGTGGAGGTGTTGCAGGCAACGACCAGGGCCTTGACATTGCGTCGGACGAGCGCGTCCAGGGCCTGGATGCTGAAACGCCGGACCTCGTCGTCGGTTCTCGTGCCGTAAGGGGCGCGAGCGTTGTCGCCCAGGTAAACCGTGGACTCGGAGGGCGAGCGGCGCAGAATCTCACGCAAGACGGTGAGGCCGCCTACTCCGGAATCGAAGACGCCAATGGGTCGAGGATCGGACACGTCCTCAGTTTCTCACGATCGCGCCGGCAGGCCGCCCGAGCAGGGTCGTCGCTATGCGTCGAACGTCGCGGCTGACAGCGGCGTCGGGACTGGAGACCACGAACGGCAGCCCCTCGTTGTTCGCCTGGACGACGAGACGTCCGTCGGAGACGACCTCGAACTCGGGTTTGCGCCCGAGCGCCCGAACGAGCTCCTCGCGGCTTATCCCGCCGCTGGAGTCGGATCGATTGACCAGATAGAGGACTTTGTCCGATGCGTACCCGATGGAGGCAAAGGCTTCGGTGACGGCGATGGTGTTGTGGATCGTTGTGGAGTCGTAGGTCACGATCGAGATGACCACGTCGGAGGCGTCGAGGAAACCGAGGGTTATCTCCGAGAGCACGGTTGGCGTGTCGATGACGACGGCGTGGTAAAGCCTGCGGAGCAGCGAGACGGTCTTCTCAACGTCCCGCGCCGTGACCATTTCTGCCATCTCCACGCGGGGAGGCGCCAGCAAGATATCGATGCCGGCCGGATCCCGCCACATGACCTCGCGCAGGTCCGACTCTTGGACCCGATCGGTGGGCAGGTCCAGGATCGAGGGCACGTCGCTCGGAACCTTCAGCAGGGCTCGCAGGTCGCCATATTGCAGGCTGCCGTCGATCAGGGCCGTCGACGCGCCGAGCTGGCTGAGCGCTACGGCAAGGTTGAAGGCGATGGTCGTCTTGCCCACGCCGCCCTTCGGCGAGAAGACCGAAATCACCCTGCACGCGCCGGCCGTCTGCGCTTGACGGTCTCGCAAGACGTGAGAAAGCGTGTTGACAAGTTCGAAGCCGCTGAACGGAAGCGTCAGGACCGCATCGACGCCGCGTTCCGGATCGCGGGCCAGCGGGTGCTGCGGCACTGTAAGAACGACTACCGGAATCTCGAGACCCGAATCCCGGAGCTTTTCGATCAGCTGCGGGCCCTTCATCTTGCCCTGTAGCAGCAGGTCGACCAGGACTACGTCGGGCCGAAGCTGCTGGGCCGCTTCGACGACCTTCGAGCCGTCGCTGAGAACCTCGAGGAGCTTGACCTGTGCCTGAACACTCAAGAGGTTCCGGACGTGCTGGCTCACCTGAGGCACGTCTTCGGCTACCAAGAGACGGATGGAGGGCGGATTGGCCACGGTTCGACTATATCAAGGCGGCGGAGCGAAGCCTGCCCCGCCTCCGCGCTACCAGGATGGCCCGTTCGTCATGGGCGGATATAGGTTCAAGATCGTAGTCGCCGGCCACGACCTCCACGGCAAGGCCGGCAGATTGCGCCATTCCCCGGAGTCCGTCTGCGTCCACGAGGCGCAACTGGTCCTGTCTGATCCACCTGATCGGACTGCCGCCGGGGCCCGATTCGTCGTAGATCGCCGTGAGGGCTACCTGGCCGGTGCCGGCTTGATGCTGGGCGCTCGCCATCTTCGTAACGACGAGCCCGGTCTCGGGATCTAGGCGACAGTACTCGAGGGTCAGGCGACCGTCGTAGTGGGACAGGTCTTCGCCGGCCGGAAGCCAAGCATCCACGACAGCCAGACCGCCCGGAGCCAGATGCGTCGCCATGGTCTCGAACGCGGCGCGCTGCGCATCACGCGACTCGAGCAACATGACGGAATTGAGGCCGAGAATGGCGAGCCGGAACTTCGCCCCGGGCAGCGCGGGCAAGCCCACGAGGTCCGCCTCGACCACAGTCATGCGGTCGACAACGGCGGCCCCGGCCTGCTGTGCCCGTGTCCTCAGCCGGTCCAGCATTGCAGTGTCCAGATCGACTGCTGTTACTTCGAAGCCCGCCTCGGCCAGGGGAACCGCCAGACGGCCGGAGCCCGAGGCCAGTTCGAGGACCGGCCCTCCGGTTCGCGCGGCGAGGGCCAGATACAGATCCAAGTCGCCCGGGTCGTCGAGCATGTCGACGTCGTACAAACGCGCAAGCGCGGCGGCGGTAACGGGATCGCGTCGAGAGTCG
>CAZRUC010000112.1:0-1096 GCA_964603175.1 uncultured Anaerolineaceae bacterium | reverse complement strand
ACGAATCGAGCCACTACGACCCAGGCCACTACCGCGGCCAGGAACACTATGTAGTTACAGGCTCGGTCGCGCCTCTCCACATTGCAAGTCTAGACGGGCCCGGGTCGGTCGGCGGTCAGCCCAGCGCGGCCTCGAGATCGATGACGTTGTCAACGATCAGGTCCGGGGCTGCCCCGGCTGTCTCTGCGGCTACTGGAAGTGGTGAGTCTTCAGGTTTGATGCGAACCCACGCCGCACGCCAGCCCACTGCGTGTGCCCCGATCACGTCGGCCCCGAGATCGTCGCCCACGTGCAGGATGGCCGGCCCGGACGCGACGCCAAGCGCGCGAGCGGCTGTCTCGAAGATGACGGGGCGCGGCTTGATGGCTCCCACGCGATGGGAGATCACCGTGGCGGTGAGATGACGCGCCCAGCCCGCAGCCTCCAGATAGCGCTCGACGGCAATCGCAAGAGGCCAATTCGACAGCACGGCCAGCCGATACGCGCCTGCCAGGCGTGCCAGCATCGGCTCGATCTCAAGGGGCACTGGCGTGGTGGCCACGAAAGCGCGGGCATAGGCGTCGAGGATTGCCCCCATCTCACCTGGTTCGCATAGAGGTGCGATCGACCGGTCGTCCCAGCGGACCACCGTGGGCACAGCGGCTCCGCGAAGCCGAGCCACGACGCGCACGACCCGAACGTCCATGTCGGCTTCTCGGCCTTCCGGCACGTTCTCAGCCAGCTGGCGCTGCCGCTCCTCGGCCCAAATGCGCACGAATTCCTCCGCACGACATCCAACGATCGAGGCGGCCGTTTCGGCCGTCAGGCGCACGACCTCGCTCATCGAGGCCGCCGGAAACGGCACGAGCGTGTTTCCGAAGTCGAACGTAATTGCCCGCAGGCCGTCCATCACTTCGCGGCGCTCGCGGGGCAGATGTCGCGGAAAGCACAGTAGCCGCAGGCGATGTACTCGGGCGTCGGCGCGAAGTTGCGGGCTCGAATGCCGGCGGCCGCCTGCCGGATCGACGTTCGGGCCTTCTCCAGGCGGCGTTCGTCTACTTCGACGCGGCCGACCAGGCCCGATTCGAGAAACCAGAGTTGCACGGCGTCGGGAAGC
>CAZRUC010000111.1:3582-7451 GCA_964603175.1 uncultured Anaerolineaceae bacterium | reverse complement strand
TGGCCATCGCTCGGGCCCTCGTCAACAAGCCGGAGATCATCCTGGCCGACGAGCCGACCGGCAACCTGGACTCCGAGCGCAGCGCCGAGGTCCTGGCTCTGTTCCGCCAGTTCAACCGCGAGCACGGTCAGACGATCGTTCTCGTCACCCACGACTCAGAGGTCGGCGACGCCTGCGACCGAGTCATCCGGATGCGCGACGGGCGGATCCGCGACCAGCGTCTCAACGTGCCTGCGATGGCAGCAATGCCCGTCGCAGTCCCTGCGTAAGACAACAACGCCGGCGGCGTCGAAGGAGGAGGCAAGTAATGGAGCGGGAGATCGGCAAGGGAGGGCCCGTTCTGGGCCGTGAGCCCTGGACTGTCAGGGTCGCGGTCTGGAGCGCCCGCCATCGCTGGGTGGTCCTTGGGGCCTGGTTCGTCTTCACCCTGGGGCTCATGTTCGCCAGCGTGGCAGCCGGCGGCCAGCGCTCGCAGTCGGTAATGGACAAGGGCAAGACCATCGGCGACTCGCAGACCGGCTGGAACGTCTTCAACGACGCCAGCACCGCTCAGAAGATCGACACCGAGACGTTCTACCTGATCGTGTCGAACCCCAACGGCAAGCTCGACACGCCCGCCAACCGCCAGGCGATAGCCGACATGGCCAAGCGGCTCACGGTTCTCACGGCCAAGGTCGACGGCAGGCCCACTCCGGTCTTCTACCAGGACCCGAAGAGCTCGCTACCTGCGGTAGTGGATCCGTTTGCTCTCGCTGCAGCGGCTCCGACACAGGCGGCCGACGTCCTGTCGGCCGACGGCACGACCGCCATAGTCGTGGCGAAGATCTCGGGCGACAACGCCGTAACCGGCGCCAAGACGGACGCGATCCCGCCGCTCGAGGACCAGTTCAAGAAGGATTACCCGAACCTCACGATCTCGGTCCTGGATAACACGCTCATCAACGGCGACTTCGGCAAATACGTCAACAGCTCGCTCGACTCGCTGCTCCTTCCGACGCTGCTGGTCACCTTCTTCATCCTCTTGATCGCATCACGCTCCGCCATCGCCGCCTTCGTGCCGATCGTCCTGGCACTGAGCGCCATCATCGGCGCCATGGGACTGGTCGGCCTGTACAGCCAGGGCGTGTCACCGGTGAGCCAGTTCGTGGGCCAGATCGTGGTCTTGATCGGACTGGCAGTAGCGGTGGACTACTCGCTCTTCGTGATATCGCGGTTCCGCACGGAACGCGCCGCCGGGCGTGACAAGCTGGGAGCGATAGAAGTCGCAAGCTCCACAGCCGGCCGAGCCGTCTTCTTCAGTGGCCTCGCGGTGATGATCTCGCTCGGCGCCCTGCTCCTGATCGACGACGAAGTCTTCAAGTCGATCGCCGTCGGGTCCATTGCCGTCGTCCTGATCTCCGTCATCGGCAGCCTCACGTTCCTGCCGGCGACGCTCGCGATCCTCGACCGAAAGCTGACGCGCTTCGGCATCCCGTTCCTGTCCCGCGACCGGGGTGAGGGACGTGGCGTCTGGGGTTCGATCGTCCGAACGGCAACAAATCATGCGGCCGTCGCTGCCATCGCCGCGGGCGCGATCCTGCTCCTGGTCGCGGCTCCTGTCTCCAAGCTGCAGCTCGGCTCGACCACGAGCGACGTCTCGACCCTGCCACACAGCGTCGAGGGCGTGCGTGCCTGGGAAATGATCGCCACCAAGTGGCCCGCCGGTCGCAACCTGACCGTCGAGGTCATCGTCACCAACGCCAAGCAAGCGGATACCGCCGCGGCCGTCGAGACGTTCGTCGGCGCGGTAAAGGACGGCAAGGTCGCCGGAGTCAACGCCGCGACCGCAAAAGTCGACTATTCCGGCGACGGAACTGTGGTCGACATCGCCGCGGCCATCCCCGGCAGTCCGAACGATCTGACCAACTGGAACCTCGCCCGCGACTTCCGGACGTCAGTCGTGCCCAGCTACTTTGGCGCGCTGGCCAGCACCCAGGTCTACGTGTCGGGCGAAGCGACCTACACGATGGACTACTCCAACTGGTATGGCAGCCAGATGCCCATGGTCATCCTGTTCGTCCTGGGCATGAGCTTCCTGCTCCTGCTCGTGGCGTTCCACTCGATCGTCATCGCCGTCAAGGCGATCCTGCTCAACCTTCTCTCGGCCGGCGCAGCCTTCGGCGTCCTGGTCCTGCTGTTCCAGGAGGGCTGGCTCAAGGACATCACCGGCATCCGGCCGAACGTTATCGAGGCCTGGGCTCCGGCCATGATCTTCACGATCCTGTTCGGGCTCTCCATGGACTACCACGTCTTCATCTTGACCCGCGTGAAGGAAGCTCGGGATCGCGGCCTGGCCTCCACCGACGCGGTGGTCAAGGGCATCACGATCACCGCCGGTACCGTCACCAGCGCCGCGGCGATCATGGTCTGCGTATTCGGTGCCTTCTTCACGATCCAGCTCGCAATCATGCAGGAGCTGGGCATCGGCCTCGCCGTAGCCATCCTCGTGGACGCGACGCTGGTCCGGAGCCTGTTGCTCCCGTCGCTGATGAAGCTTCTCGGGGAGTGGAACTGGTGGATGCCGAGTTTCCTGAACTGGATCCCGCGCATCACCATCGAAGGCGAGCCGGAGGAGTTGCTCGGCGCCGACCAGCCCGGCCTCGACGCAGGAACCGCCAGCGCGTAGCTCCTGACGCCCCCGCACAATCCGAAAACTCCGTTCTCAGCAGCCCTGCGGTCCCTCCTCCCGCGGGGCTGCTTCGCGTCGCTCGGGCCGCGCCTCGCCGTGCGGCCTGTGCAACCGCCGGCCTTCCGTGGATATCATCACGAACGAGCGTATCCGGTGGCCTTCGAGCCACTCGGTCAACGTTCGGAGCCGGCGCAGCCCAAGAAAGCGCCCCTTCATCGCCGCCCCCTTGCCCATGGGGCGCCCAGCTTCCCCCTCGGCCGGGCGCCCCACTAACCCTCCGCCGTCACGGAGCACGCATGACATCGCCCGTCGCATCGCACATCTGGCTGGATGGCCGGCTGCTTCCCGCCGACGTCCCTCACCTCTCCGTCTACGACCGCGGCTTCCAGCTCGGCGATGGCGTCTTCGAAGCCCTGCGGGCCAGACGCGGAGTCGCCGTCGAGCTTTCCGGACACCTGGCGCGCCTCCATGCCAGCCTGGCTGCGCTCGCCTTCGAACTGCCGTTCGGAGACGCGGTCCTGGCAGCGGGAATCTCCGACCTGCTGGCGGCCGAAGGCTGGGACGGCATCGAGCCGGCGGGCGACGCGGTCGTGCGTATCACCGTCAGCCGCGGCTTCGACCCAACCCGCGGGGTGCCGCCGAACCCGGGCGGAACTGCCACCGTAGCGGTCCAGGTGTGGCCGTTCTCACCGCCGTCCGACCGTGTCCTCCAGGAGGGGGAGCGGTTTATCACGAGCTGCATTCGCCGTGACGCCGAGTCGCCTGTGTCAGGCATCAAGACCATTTCCCGCGCCGATCTCGTGTATGCCCGGATCGAGGCTCAGAGGGCCGGCGCCGACGACGCCATGTTCCTGACGACCGACGGCCGCGTTACCGAGGCCACGACCTCCAACGTGCTCGTCATAAGCGGAGACACCTGCTCGACGCCGAGACTGGGCGCCGGGTTGCTGGCCGGAACGACCCGTGCCTGGCTCGTCGAGCACGGCGACGCCGCCGGGCTCCGGATGGTCCAGCGGGACCTCCAACTCGACGAGGTCTACGCGGCCGACGAAGTGGCTGTCTGTGCCAGCATCGGCGGCGTCCTCCCGGTGGCATCGCTCAACGGCCGAGCGATCGGCAACGGTCGACCCGGCCCGCGAACCCTGGCCATGCGCGAGTCGCGCGAAAACTGGATCGATCGGATCTCGCTCGAAGGCGCCCA
>CAZRUC010000111.1:0-3482 GCA_964603175.1 uncultured Anaerolineaceae bacterium | reverse complement strand
GCCCGAGCCTGCTCATCACCACCCGAACCTGGGACTCGCACCCGCCGACATGGCCGCCGGCTTCCCGCAGGCGGCCGAAGAGATACGCCGCGACAAGGCTTTGATCGCCGCCCGCGCGCTGGAAGTGGCGATGGATTGGGACGTCTCGATCGCCAAGCGCTACGACGAACGCGCCCGGGGAAGTCTTCTCCACGACGCCGAGCTGTTGACCGAGCGGCTCGCGATGTGTGTCTCCGCCGACGATCCTCGCTGGCTCGCCGAGTACGCCGAATGGATCGGCCCGATATACAGGCGTCGAGGCGTGCCGCTGGCCGATGTGGCCGCACTTGCCGAAGGCATCCGAGTCGCAACTACGCGCCTCGGACCCGGTGAGGCCGACGCGCGCGACAGGGCTCTCGACGCAGGTATCGCCGTCTTGCGCAAGAACGGCCGGTTGGCCGGCGACCGCCACAAGCGCAACGCCCTGTTGCGCTGGCTATACCGCGGCGTCTGACGGAGGCTGCGATGACCATCAAGTGGGTAAAGGTCGATCCGTTGGTCATGCGTGGCGAGCCCTTCTGCTACGGCACGCGCCTGACGGTCCGCCAGCTGCTCGAGTTGCGACGCAACGGCTACGATCTGCCGAACCTGCTGCGCGAGCATCCGGAACTTCGCCGCGTCGGCATCGCCCAGGCCTACCGATACGCCGGCGAGCATCGGGAGCGCTACCGGGAGTTCTTCGAGCGCGACGGATCGCTGGTCGGCCCCGGCCTGACCACCGAGGAGGCCGCCGACTTGCCCGAGGATCTGCGCGTCCCGGGGATCGTGGTTGCCAAGGTTCGCGCTGCGGGACGAGCGGCTCGGCCTTCCTGACGGCGAGTGGCCCCGGAAAGGCCACGCATCGACTATTCCGACGAAACTGCTAGGATATCGGCGCCATGAGCGAAACCATGCCGGCCGCACAGGCCACCACACCAGACACCGCCGCCAAGGATGCGACTGCCGTCTCCACGGCTGAAGCGCCCGCCTTCGACCCCCAACGTCGGGCGACCGAGTTGGCCATCCTGGACGCGCTTCGGGCGGTCGTGGATCCGGAACTCGGGATGGATGTCGTCGAGCTGGCGCTGATCAGGCAGATCATCATCGGAACCGAGTCGTCCGAGATCAAGATGGTCCTGACGACGCCGTTCTGCCCGTACGCGGGCTCGATGGTCCAGCAGATCAAGACGCAGGCCGAGTCGGTCATGGAGCACCCGGTCAAGGTGACGCTCCTGGCCGAGCGCTGGGATCCGCGCGATGCGGGCTTGACGTGGTGATCCTCTAGCGAGCCACGAGGGGAAGCCGTGACCGAGACGTGACCGAGAAGGGCGAGCGCGAGTCGGCGGTGGCGACACGCCGCGGCGACGACGGAACTACCGGTCTCCTTTTCGGGGGCGCGCGCGTCTTCAAGGACGACCCCCGCACCGAGGCATACGGCGCCATCGACGAAGCGGTCGCGGCGCTCGGCCTGGTGCGCGCGGAGCTGACCCAAATGGAGCTCCGCGGCGAATTGCCGCGCGTCCTGGCCGGCCTCGCGGATGTCGTGCTCCGCGTTCAGCGCGAGTTGTTCGTGGCGGCGGCAGAACTCGCCACAGCACCCGGCGCCACCGATCGGCAGCGCCCCGGCGAGACCCGAGTCTCCGCCCAGATGGTCGCAGGCCTGGACACGCTCCTCGCGGAGACGGAAGCCCACGTCCGGATGCCGCAGGAGTTCGTGGTCCCAGGCGAGACTCGACTGTCCGCGGAGCTCGAGCTGGCCCGCACCATCGTGCGCCGCGCCGAACGACGAGCCGTCGGACTGCGGCGGGCGAAGCCACTCCCCGGCGATCAGCCACTCCCCGGCGACCAGCTCCCCGGCGACCAGCTCGTGCCGTATTTGAACCGCCTGGCGGACTTGCTGTGGGTGCTCGCGAGAGCCGCCGAGCAAGGTGAGGCTCGATCGGCGACACCATCGCGGCCTGGCGCGCGCCGTAGAGCGGCAACCGCCCCGACATCGCGCGATAAGATCGGCGAGTAAGAACCAGCGCTCCACGGAGGTCCACCGAATGTACAACGACTACTCGCCAGAGCGGCTCGGGGTCAGGCCCGTCGCCGGGCTTTCGACCGCCTTTCTCTCGCAGGCCTTCCTGTGGATGTTCGTGGGCCTCGGCCTGAGCGCCCTCATCGCGTACCTGACCCAGAGCAGTGCGGGCATCGCCAGTGCGGCCATCAACCTGTGGCTGCCTCTGATAGTCGTGGAAATGGTGCTCGGCGTTGGGCTGCAGGTGGCCATCCGGCGCATCAACGCCACCATGGCGCTGGGCCTCTTCCTCGGCTACGCCGCCATCAACGGGCTGACCCTGGGCGTAATCGTTCTCGCTTACGCCTCCTCGGCGACTGTCGTCGAGGCTTTTGTGAGCGCGGCCGCGATGTTCGGCGGTGCCGCGCTATACGGCGCGGTGACGCGACGCTCGCTGGCGAACATGTTCGGCTACCTGGCCATGGCCACCTGGGGACTGGTGGTCGCCATCGTGCTCAACCTGATCTTGGGCAACAGCACGCTCGACATCATCATCTCGATCGCCGGCGTGGTGATCTTCACCGCCCTGACAGCGTCGACGGTCCAGAAGATCTCGCGCGGAGACTTCGCCGCGTCCACTGGCTCGATGGAGAAGGCCTCGGTTCTCGGCGCGTTGCTGCTCTATATCGAGTTCGTCAGCATCTTCCTGTTCCTGCTCAGCCTCTTCAGTGGCGGCGGGCGTCGCCGCTGACTTCCCGCACCGACTCCCGGCAGGTGCATGATTCGGGCGTGCCCTCCATCACCCGCCACGCCCGAATTGCTCGAACTCTCGCTGCGCTTGCCGTCGCACTGGTCGTCGCCGGCTGCGGCTTGATCACGCCCAACCCGACGCCCACGGCCTCGCCCTTCGTAGCACCGACACCCACCGCGACCGCCACGCCCACCGCCATTCCCACGCCCACGATCGTCCCCGTCCCGACGCCCCAGCTCGATCGGGCAACGACCGCGCCGATCGCCCACCTCGACGGGATCACCGAACAGGCTCTCACGGCGGCGCTCGCCTCGATGAGGGCTCAGTCACGCATCCCGGGCATTCAGGCGGCGATCGTGTTTCCGGACGGATCCACCTGGACGGGCCAATCGGGAGTCGGCGTCCTCTCGACGGCCGCCCCGGTCGCCGCCGATACCCTCTTCTCCGTCGGCAGCATCAGCAAAACCTTCGTGGCCGCCCTCGTCCTGCGGCTCGCCGAACGCGGCACGATCGCACTCGACGACCCGCTCTCGAGCTACGAGCCGAGTTTCCCGAATGCCGCGGCAATCACCCTTCGGGAGCTGCTGAACCACACCAGCGGCATCCACGACCTGTTTACGTCACCGGGCATGTCCGACGACATCCTGGCCGACACGAACCGAATCTGGACGGCACAGCAAGTGCTGGCGCGGATCGGCAAGCCGTATTTCGCGC
>CAZRUC010000110.1:1583-7504 GCA_964603175.1 uncultured Anaerolineaceae bacterium | reverse complement strand
ACGCTCACGCCGATCTCGACAGGCCCATTGCCGTTGGTCCGCACGAATGTCCTCACGCCCGCCAGGCCGGCAGCGGAGGACTGCGCCCCGGGCGGTGCCGCGGAGTCCGAACCCTGAGTCGCGGTCGGAGACCCGCCCGACGGCCCGCCCGAGCCAGAGGACGAGCAACTCGCCACGAGGATCACCGCGAGTAGCGAAGACCCAAACCGTCCCGCCCAGCACCGGGCTCTCACATCCACCTCCGGGCGATCGCCACCTAGCTATCGCCGTCGACGAAGCCCCTGAGCACTTCCAGGCGCGGGTCAACGTCTTCGTCCGGATGTGCGTGCGGCCCGCTGGCGAGTTCCTGCCCGCATACGACGCAAAGCCCGGGGCAATCTTCGCGGCACAACGGGGCGATCGGCTCGGCGAGCTGGATCGCTTCCCGAACCTCGCTCTCCAGTTCGAGCTCATGGTGGTCGTTGAGCCGTAGAACGTCCGGCTCCTCGTCGGCGTCGAGTGGCAGGCCGCTCGCGAAGTCGACGGTCGGCAATGCCTCCCCGTCGATGCTGATCTGCATCGGCCACTCGATCTCGCGCAGGCAGCGGCTGCATAGCTGTTCGATCGCGGTGGTCAAGCGCCCACGCACGACCAGCCCGCGATTGGTGCGGGTAAGCCTCAGGCTGCCTTGCAGTCCCTCGGACTGGCGCAGCTCCGGTCCCAGATTGAGCGCAGGTCCGAAGACCTGGTACTCACGAACGGAACCTGGGGGGTCGGCCAGCAGCCCGGAGACGTTGAAGGTCAGCGCGTCAGCCGCGGACGGGCTCTTCTTCGTCTTGCTGTTCGTCGTATTCGTCGAGATCTCCCTGGCCGTCCGCGCTCTCCGGTGCGGCCGCCACCTCGGCGCCTGTGCGCCTGTCTTCCAACAACTCCAGACCATGATGGATGGTCTTGAGCGTTCGCATCACTTCTGCCTCGAGAGCCACGAGCACTTCGGCGGCGTAGTCGTCGGCACCGCGGCGGATCTCCTGGCCTTCGGCATGGGCCTGACGGACGATTTCGTCGCTCATCTCTTCGGCCTGCCGGGTCAGCTCGCGTTCTTCGATCAGGTACGTGGCCTGTTCTTGAGCGCGTGCAAGGATCTGCTCCGCTTCCTCGCGGGCCTGCTCGAGCAGCCGCTCGACTTCGGCGTTGACGCGCTTGGCCGACCTTATTTCTTCGGGGATGGTGACCCGCAGCTGGTCGATCAGATCGAGCGCATCGCTTTGATCGACTATCACGCTGCCAGTCAGGGGAAGCTTGCGGCCGCTGGCAATCTTCTCTTCGAGTTTCTCGACCAGGAAGATGATGTCCGTCGGACGGTCCCTCCTCAGGCAGATTTTCGTGGGGGCTGCCGGATGTCCGCGATTATAGACTCCGACCCGCCGCCGACAGTCGACGAGTAGCGGCAGGGGGCACCATCTGACTCACGTCGCCGCCAAAGAGCGCGATTTCCTTGACCAGGCTCGAACTCAAATAGCTGTGTTCGAGGGCCGTCATGAAGAAGACCGTGTCGATCTCGGCCTCGAGCTTGCGATTGGTGTGAGCCATCTGGAGCTCCGATTCGAAGTCCGAGATGGCCCTCAGACCGCGGACGACGAAATGAGCTCCTCGCAGCCTGCAGAAGTCGACCGTGAGACCGTCGAAGGACTCGACGTCGATACGACCGGCGACCTCGGGCGAGCACGCCTCGTCGACCGCCTCGCGTATGACCGTCAGGCGGACCTCCGTCGGAAGCATGGCCGCTTTGTGCGGGTTGACGAGAACTCCCAGGATCACACGATCGAAAACGGCCGCGGCACGCTCGACGACGTCGAGGTGGCCGAACGTGATCGGGTCGAAAGAGCCCGGGTAGACCGCTATCTTCACCTGCGTCCTCCTCAGCCCAGGGCAGCTTCCGCGTCCGCAGGCTCGGCAGCGGGCCTGTAGAACGTCAAGGCGGTCTCTCCGAACCGCCGGGTTCGGACTGATGCTAGCAGCCCCACGGCTTGCGGGAGCGGGGTGCGCCAGAAGTGTTTGGCCACGACCCAGGCATCAGGTTGGAGGATGCCGCTGCCGCTGCCAGTCGCCGCCGGAGCCGCCAGGCGAGCAAGCGCCGACTCGAGCAGGTCGGCGGCCGCATAAGGCGGATCCAGGAGCACGAGATCGAACGGCCCATCCGTTGCGCCGCGTGCGGCCAGGTACGCCAGCGCGTCCGAGCGAACGACCGCGCCGCGCTCGGCGACACGCGCGCGTGCCAGATTCTCCGTGATAACTCGGACGGCGGTTCGGTCGCGTTCGACGAATACCGCGCGAGCCGCTCCCCGGGAGAGTGCCTCGATGCCACCGGCACCCGAGCCGGCGAACAGATCGAGGACCGTGGCACCGCGCAGGTCGGGCTCCAGGATGGCGAAGAGCGTCTGCTTGACGCGGTCCCCGAACGGTCGCGTTCCCTCGCCCGGGGCAAGCAGCCGCGTGCCCTTTGCCGTGCCCGCGATGACCCGGCCGGCGTCGCTCATGCCGACTCCCCCGTCCCCTGCTCGGCGGCATCTGCCAGCACTTCGCCGGCGCCGACGCGAGCCAGCCAACCCGTCTCGAGTTCCGCGCGGAGAGCCTCGTGGCCCGGTCGAATCGCTCCCGCTTCGTCGACCAGGTCCTCGGCGATCCGGCGGGCGCGGAGCGAGCGTTTGCGATCTTCCGGACGGCGCAAGGACGCGATCCGGAGCGTCGGCAGGCCGCTCTGGTTGAGACCCAGCAGCTCGCCCTCACGACGTAACTCGAGGTCCATCTCGGCCAGTTCGAAGCCGTCGTTGTGAGTGGCAAGAACTTCGAGTCGCGCCTTCGCGGTCTCGTCCTCGGAGTCGGACACGAGGATGCAGTAGGCCTGGGCCTCTCCCCGGCCAACTCGGCCACGAAGCTGGTGGAGTTGCGCCAGGCCGAAGCGATCGGCGTCGAGGATGAGCATCACCGTGGCCTCCGGCACGTCCACGCCGACTTCGAGCACCGTCGTGCCGACCAGGACATCTAGCTCCCCACGGCGGAAGCGATCCATCGTGGCGTCGCGGACCGCGGCCTTCATCTGCCCGTGGACCACACCGATTTGCGCTTCCGGCAACCGATCGAGGCCCATCCTCCCCGCGGCCTCGGCCAGCTGACCCGGCAGCTCGCGGGCGACCTCGTCGGCCGAGCGGGCAGAGCTCTCCTCGTCCTCCTCGACGAGGGGCACGAGGACGAAGGCACGATGGCCCTCGCGCACTTCCCGAACGATTAGCGGGTAGGCCCCCTTCGACGCGTCACCAGCGACGCTTGCCAGATCCGAGCTGCGCCGGATGCCGGTCCGAACACGGAGCCTTCCCGCCGGCGGCGTTCGCAGGTCCGAGACGTCCTGGTCGGCCAGCAAGATCTGCGCGAGTGTGCGTGGGATCGGGGTCGCAGTCATCAGCAGCACGTGAGGCGAAATGCCCTTCGCTCCCAGGGCCTCGCGCTGGGCAACACCGAACCGGTGCTGCTCATCCACGACGGCAAGTGCCAGATCGGCGAACGTGACGGCCTCCTGGACGAGAGCGTGGGTCCCGACCACGATCCGGCCGCCACTGAGTCCAGTCACGTCCCGCGCCGTCGGGGGCGCGGCCAGCAGCGCCATCGCATCGCGGCGTTCCGCCGCCGGGAGCGTGGCCGTGAGAAGGGTCACGCCGTGGCCGAGCGGTTCCACGAGACGACGGAGCGCCACGGCGTGTTGGCGGGCCAGCAGGTCCGTGGGCGCCAGCAACGCACCCTGGCGGCCGGCATCCGCCACGAACGCGAGAGCTAGGGCTGCCACCGCCGTCTTGCCCGAACCCACGTCTCCCTGCAAGAGCCGCATCATCGGTCGCGGGCGGGCCAGGTCCGTGCCGATTGCCGAGATTGCCTCGGCTTGGTCGGCAGTCAGGTGGGCCGGCTCCGCGGCGCCGGTCCGAGCTCGTACTTGCTCGGTCAGGGCCAGCTCGACCGCCGCGATCGCCTCGGCCAACCGCTCCGGCGCGACTTCGATCGGCCGGCTCACCGCGATCCTTCGCTGCCGGTCGCGGGCCACCATCCCGATCTGGAGCGCCAGCAACTCGTCGAACCCGAGCCGGCGGAGAGCCGCGTCGCGTTTCTCGAAGCTCTCGGCGTAATGGGCGCTTTCGAGAGCCGCCGAAATCCCGACGAGGCGGCCTCTGGGCTGTCGCGCCTCGGCCGGAGTCTCGGTCGCTGCGGCGGCTTCTTCGGTCGCCTCGGCGGTTTCGGCGATCGCTTCGGCGACGGCGACTTCCGCCGGGAGGTATTCCGGGTACGCGGGCCCGGCCGTGTCCAGCGCCTGGCGGATCGCACGACGGAGCGTGGCGGCCGTCAATCCCGCGGTGAGCCGATATACCGGCACGATCCGTCCCGCGTGGAGCAGCGCCGAACCGTCGTCCGGCTGGAACTCAGGATTGTCGAAGGTCGTCGTGAAACCGCGCTTCTTTACCCTGCCGCTCACCACGATCGCGTCACCCTCGTGGAGGCGCTTCTCGATGTAGCGCCGCCCGAACCACGTGGCTTCGACTTCGCCCGTCTCGTCAACCAGGTGCGCGATCGTGCGCTGGATGCGGCGCCGGAAGGTCGGATCCACCCGGATGGAGCGCACCTGGAGCCGGGCGCTGGCGATCTCGCCGTCCGGTATCCAGCCGAGTTCGCGGGCGGTGCTCAGAGCCCGAAGGTCGTCGTAGCGGCGAGGCAGGTGGAACAGCAGGTCGCGTACGGTTCGAATGCCGAGCTTGGGGCCGACTCGCTTGAGGATCGACGCGCCCGCGAAACCGCTGATGCCGATCGGCGTGTCGAGCCCGACCGGCCCACGAGGCGCGGGCGCGGCCGGGCCGCGGGATCCCGTGGCAGCGCGCGGTCCGCGTGAATAGGGCGCGGACCCTCGACCGGCCATCGTTACTCGGCCGCGATCAGGTACCGGTAGTGCGGCTGACCGCCGTGGAGCACTTCGACCTCCACACCCGCGCGCCATTGCCCCAAACGGCGCGATAGCGCTTGCGCCTCGGCTAGATCGGCACCGCTCCCGTAGTAGATCGTCAACAGCTCGAATCCGGGCTCGAGGGCCTCCAGGGCGGCGAGAATCGCCTTGGTTCGGTCTTGATTGACCGCAAGCAGACCGTCGTCGGGGTCCAGGACGATGGTTTGACCCTTGCGAACCTTGCGCCCGCCCAAGACGGCGTCGCGGACCGCCTCGGTCACCTGGAATGTCTGGACGACCCGACTCGCGAGAGTCATGACCTCGGCGTTGGCAGTAGCGTCGAGGCGGGGATCGAGGGCCAGAAGCGCGGCGAAACCCTCCGCGGCGTTCCTCGTCGGCACGACGCGAACCTGTTTCGTGGTCATTTCGGACGCTTGCCGCGCCGCCAGGACGACGTTGGAGTTGTTGGGCAGCAGCAGGATCTCATCCGCAGCGATCTTCGCCACCGCGTCGAGCAGCTCGCCCGTCGATGGGTTGTTGGACTGGCCGCCTTGAACGACAGCGGCCACGCCGAAGGAGTCGAAGATGCGGGCGAGCCCTTCGCCCGAGGTGACGGCGACGACTGCCAGCGGAACATTCGCGGCGTGCGCCGATTCGCTGCGAGAGCCGTTGCCACCGCTCAGGCTCGAGGGTTCCGCCCCAACCTCGACACCGAACGTGTCGAGGGCCACGTGAGGACGCAGGTCTGGGTGGCTGCCGGCGCGAGAGTCGGCCATTTCGGCCGCCCGACGTTCCTGTACGTCGTGGGATTGGGCGTCGAGGTTCTCGACGCTGATCTTCGTCAGGTTGCCCATCGAGAGGCCCAAAGCAATAACCCGATCCGGCCGCTCGTTATGGATGTGGACCTTCACCGCCTTCGCGTCCCCGGCCACGAGGACCGACTCTCCGATCTTCTCCAGCTCCG
>CAZRUC010000110.1:0-1483 GCA_964603175.1 uncultured Anaerolineaceae bacterium | reverse complement strand
ACCGCCTTCGCGTCCCCGGCCACGAGGACCGACTCTCCGATCTTCTCCAGCTCCGAACGCAGTCGTTCCACGTCGATCGGGCTGCTGTGACCCTGGAGCATGAACATGGTCTCGTAGCCGAAGCCTTCGTCAGCGCGGACCACGAGTGTGGATGGGCGCGCACCGGCTCGAGCTCCCGCCGGCAACGACGCCGGCGTATGGGAGACCATGTATTGGAGGCTTCCCTGGAGCAGGCGGTAGAGCCCCTCTCCGCCGGCGTCCACGACGCCCGCCTCGCGCAGGATCGGCAGCAGCGACGGCGTCTTCGCCACGGCTCGCTGAGCGCCCGAGACGGCGGCGGTCAGCACGTCTTCGAGGTCGCCATCCGCCTCGGCAACCGCCACGGCCGCCGCCGCGGACTCGCGGATCACGGTGAGAATCGTTCCTTCGACGGGCTTGGCGACGGCCTTGTAAGCAGTGGCCGAGCCCTGGCTCAGCGCGTGCGCAAGATCGAGTCCCGTGAAGTGATGCTTTCCGCCCAGGCCCTCGGCCATGCCACGGAAGATCTGCGAGGCGATGACACCCGAGTTGCCGCGAGCGCCCATCAGCGCCCCGAAGCTGATGGCCTGCGCGACGCGGTCGGCGGACGGATCCGAGACTGCTTCTGCTTCGGCCAGGGCAGCCTTGACGGTGGCGAGCATGTTGCTACCCGTGTCGCCGTCGGGGACCGGGTACACGTTTAGGGCGTCGACCTCGTCCACGTGAGCGGCCAGGTTGTCGACCGCGGCGCGGAAGGCTGAGAGCAGGCTTGCCCCGTCGCCGGCGCGTCGTGTCATAGGTCGGGTGCCGAATCCGCCGCAGCCGGATCGAGGGGCTCGGGTACCGTAGCGGCCGGCATCGGCTGGATCCGGAGCCCGTCGATGTGAATTGCGAGGACCGCGACCTCCACCCCAATGATCCGGCGCAGCGAATAGCGCACCGCCGAGTCCACCTGCCGCGCCACTTCTGCCACGGGCACACCGAAGGCCACGTTCAGGTAAAGGTCGAGCGCCACGCCACCTTCGGTCGTGAGCCTAATTCCAGGTCTGTCGAGGCCGACCCAGCGCAGCAGCCTGCGGCCGAGCGAAGGGTCGCTGAACCCGCTCACTCCGTAGCTGCTCTGGACAGCCGTTCGGACGATGTCGACAATGGCGCGGCGAGTGACGATCGATGTGCCGGCCGTGGAACGCTCGGGCATGGGCGCGCAACCTTCTGCCGGGTAGGGCCAAGACGGTGTGCTATCATACCGCCCCGGTCGGCCCCAGTCGGGGTCCCTCTTTGACCAACGTACGCGTGAGGACCTTATGGCTCGCTCCTGTGCCGTTTGCGGGAAGGTCTCAATGGACGGCTTCAACCCGCAGTCGTCCGGAATGAACCGCGTCCGCGCCCATCGGCGTTATCAACCGAACCTCCAGAAGACCACCATCGAAGTGGGCGGCAAGCAAGTGCGAACGCTCGTCTGCAC
>CAZRUC010000109.1:2838-7518 GCA_964603175.1 uncultured Anaerolineaceae bacterium | reverse complement strand
ACGGTTTGGGCCGCGCGGGGCTGCTCGCAGACGACGAGGTGGCGGCCCTGGTGGCGGGCCTGGAAGGGCTCAGGGCCGAGATCGTTGCGGGTACCCTCGAATGGGATCCCGCCCTCGAAGACGTGCACATGAACCTGGAGTCGGCGCTTGGGCTCCGCATCGGCCCTCTGGCGGGCCGCCTGCACACCGGCCGCTCGCGCAACGACCAGGTCGCGACCGACCTCCGCCTGTGGCTCCGACGCACGATCGACAGCCTCGACGATTCTATGGTCGAGATGGAGCGCGCGCTCGTGCGGCTGGCCGACCGGGAAGGCGAGGCGATCCTGCCCGGAACGACTCACATCCAACCCGCGCAGCCGGTCGTGCTGGCGCATCACCTGCTGGCTTATGTCGAGATGCTGGAGCGCGACCGGGGCCGCATGGCGGATTGCCGGCGGCGGGCGAACGTCTGCCCGCTCGGTTCGGGCGCCCTGGCCGGAGCCGGCTACCCGCTCGACCGGGAGGCGACGGCAGCCGAGCTCGGGTTCGACGGGGTCACGGCCAATTCGCTCGACGCGGTCAGCGACCGGGATTTCGTGGCCGAGGCACTCGCGGCATTCGCCCTGGGTATGCTCCACCTGAGCCGGCTGGCCGAGGAGATCACCTGGTGGTCGAATCCGCGCTTCGGCTTCGTCCGCGTAGCGGATGCATTCTCCACGGGCTCCTCGATGATGCCCAACAAGAAGAACCCGGATCCCGCCGAGCTGGTGCGCGGTCGAGCGGCGAGGGTGATCGGTTCGCTGACCGGCTTCCTCGCGTTGCTGAAGGGACTGCCCCTCGCATATCAACGCGATCTGCAGGAAGACAAGGCGCCGCTATTCGAAGCAGCCGCGATGCTCGAGGCGTCGATGGGCGTGATGGCGGGCTTGATCGAGACGCTGCGCGTGGATCGGGTGAGGATGCGCGAGGCAGCCGGTGAGGGCTACATCACGGCCACTGCCGTCGCCGACGCACTCGTCCGCCGGGGAGTGGCGTTCCGCGCCGCTCACCACATCGTGGGCGCGTTGGTCGCCGACGCGGAACGAGCCGGCGGGACGCTGGACGCTCTCAGCGATAGCACGATTGGCGCCGCACTAGCCGCGTCGGACGACCCGGCGGCGCTCCGGATCGCGGACGACGCCGCGATCGCCGGGGAGTTGCGCGCCGCCGCGGCTCTCGAGGGCGCACTGGCGAGCTGCGACGTAATTGGTGGCACCGCACCACCTCGCGTGAAGGCGGCGCTCGCCGCGGCGAAGGTGCGCCTCAGTCTCTGAGAATCGGGGTGGGGAAGTTGTCGCGACGCCTTCTGGCGGTTGTCTCGATCGGATTGCTCGTTCTCGGCTGCAGTCCGAGCGCAGCGTACCAATGGCCTACGGTCGCGCCACTTCCGAACGGAGCGACCGTCCTCGAGCTGCATACAGAACCGCCCGGCCCAAATGCCCCGCCGCTGACCGGCTGTCCGCTTCTCAACTACGACGGCTCGGTCTCGGTGCAGGGCAGCGAGGTTGTCCTCGGCCGCGGCGACTTCGTCTGGCCGAGGGGCTTCTCGGCCCGGCTCTTGAACGGCCAGGCCGAACTGGTTGCTCCCGACGGCACGGTCATTGCCCGAGCGGGCGATCACCTGGAGGGTCTGGGCGGATATGAGGACGATGGCCTGTATCACGTCTGCAGCGTCACCGCCGCAGGCAAGGAGTGGGGCCCGTGGGGAGTTCGGACCCTGATTCCGGCCTCACCCGGCGCGAGCGGTTAGGCGGAACCGCGTCCTCATAGCATCTGGCCAGACTTGCATCACCCGGCAGTTGGAGCAGATCCGACGGGGATGCGGGGCGCCTGACTAGCTCTGTCCGCTGTAGTGGGGTGGCGCTGAGCGTGACTCCCAGGCGTCGGCCCTCGAGCCCCGCTCTGCCAAAGGCTCCCGCCTGCGATCGGATCGCCCAACCCCGATTCCAGGCAAGTGGCAGCCGTCCCACCTCGTGCGCCGCTTTCGCATGGCGTGCTGAACCGCAACCCGGTCGCCACCAGAGCGCGACCCGACATTCACTCGATCGCTACTGAACGGCGCCTTCCCTGACCCTACGCTTTCGCAGGCCGGCGGACAGCTTGCCGTTTGGTTGCAGAGATGGGGACGAAGGAGAAACGGACGTGATCAACTCTGGCGATACCGCCTGGGTCCTGACCTCGACGGCGCTTGTCATGTTGATGACGCCCGGGCTCGCTCTCTTCTATGGCGGCCTGGTGCGCCGCAAGAACGTGCTGAGCACGATCATGCACAGCGTCTTCATTCTGGCCCTCGTCAGCGTGACCTGGGTTCTGTTCGGGTTCACTCTCGCGTTCGGCAAGGACGTCAATGGCTGGGGGATCATCGGCGGGCTCGATTACCTCGGCCTCCACGGCGTAGGCAAGGAACCGCTGGCCCAGTACGCCCCGAACATCCCCGGCAGCGCCTACATGGCCTTCCAGATGATGTTCGCCGTCATCACGCCGGCCCTCATTACCGGTGCCTTCGCCGAACGCAAGCGCTTCAAGGCGTTCGTCCTGTTCTCGCTGCTCTGGACGCTCCTCGTCTACTCGCCGATCGCCCATTGGGTCTGGGGCGAGGGAGGCTGGCTGCGAAACCTCGGCGCCATCGATTTCGCCGGCGGAACCGTCGTCCACATCAGTTCGGGCGTGGCCGCACTGGTGGCGGCTCTGGTCCTCGGGCCACGAGTCAGGCGCGAGTCGGAGCGGTTCGAGCCGCACGACGTCCGCCTCACTGTGATTGGCGCCGGTTTGCTCTGGTTCGGCTGGTTCGGCTTCAACGGCGGATCCGCTCTGGCGGCCAACGGCACCGCCGCTAACGCGTTCGTGGTCACGAACACCGCGGCCGGCATGGCGGCCCTCACCTGGATCACGGTCAGCTGGCTGCACAAGGGCACGCCGAGCGTGGTCGGTGCCGTAGCCGGCGGCGTGGCAGGGTTGGTCGCGATCACCCCGGCCTCGGGCTTCGTAGATGCCAGCGCCGCGATCATCATCGGCTTCATGGCTGGTGCGACCTGCTACGGCGCGATCCTGCTGCGCGAGCGGCTCAAGATCGACGATGCGCTCGACGTCTGGGCCGTCCATGGCGTGGGCGGCACACTCGGCGCGATCCTTACCGGGGTCTTCGCTGTAGCCGCCGTCGGCGGCGCCTCCGGCCTCATCGACGGCAACGCCGGCCAGGTTGGCAAGCAACTGGTCGCGGTCGCAGCGACATGGATCTACAGCGGCATCGCGACGTTTGCGATCCTCAAGGTCGTGGACCACTTCGTGGGGATCCGCGTCGAAGAGTCCGAGGAGGAGGCCGGCCTCGACTCGTCGCAGCACGGCGAGGTTGCATGGCAGAGCTAACGGCGGCACTCGCCGGCTAACCGCGCACCTCGGCCGGATCCATTCGAGGAAATCCGGCAGCTGAGACGCGTCCCGAACGGAAACCCTCGCGCTACTAGAGCGCTACCGGAGGGTTACCTGGTCGTTACTGTATCCAGCGCAGGGCCTCCATACGCTTCCCCAGACCGAAACCTTTCTGTACGTTTCGTTGCGAGCGGGAATCGAAGGAGCCTCGATCTTGAATGCCGGAGACACCGCCTGGATCCTGACCGCCACGGCGCTCGCCATGTTGATGACGCCTGGTCTGGCGCTGTTCTACGGCGGGCTCGTGCGTCGCAAGAACGTGCTCAGCATCCTCATGCAATGCATGTTCATCCTGGCCCTGGTCAGCGTGACTTGGGTGCTGGTGGGCTACACCCTTGCCTTCGGGCAGGACGTCAACGGCTGGGGGATCATCGGGAACCTCGACCACATCGGTCTCAAGGGCATCGGCGTGGAGCCCGGTCCGTATGCGAGCACGGTTCCGTCCACGGCCTTCGCCCTGTTCCAGATGATGTTCGCGATCATCACGCCGGCCCTCATCATCGGTGCCTTTGCAGAGCGCAAGCGCTTCAAGGCTTTCGTCCTGTTCGCCCTGCTGTGGAGCCTCCTCGTCTACTCGCCGATCTGCCACTGGGTCTGGGGACAGGGTGGCTGGCTGGCCAAGATGGGCGTCATGGACTTTGCCGGTGGAACGGTCGTCCACATCAGTTCCGGTGTGGCGGCCCTGGTCGCGGCCCTCGTGTTGGGTCCGAGGGTCAAACGCGAGTCCGATCGCTTTGAGCCGCATGACGTCCGCCTGACCGTCATCGGCGCCGGCATCCTGTGGTTCGGCTGGTTCGGCTTCAACGGCGGCTCTGCACTCGCTGCGAACGGGCTGGCGGTGAACGCCGTTCTCGTGACCAACACGGCTGCGGGGATGGGCGCGCTCACCTGGATGACGATGAGCTGGCTGCATAAGGGCTCACCAAGCGTCATCGGAGCCGTTTCGGGCGCCATCGCCGGCGAGGTGGCCATCACCCCGGCCTCGGGCTTCGTGGACCCGAGCTCGGCGATCGTGATCGGCTTCATCGGCGGGGCAGTCTGCTACGGCGCCATCCTGCTGCGGGAGCGACTCAAGGTCGACGACGCGCTCGATGTATGGGCCGTCCACGGCGTCGGCGGTACTCTCGGCGTGCTGCTGACGGGTGTCTTTGCGGTTGCCGCGGTTCACGCGGGCTACTCCGGCTTGATCGATGGCAATCCCGGACAGGTCGGGACCCAACTCGTCGCCATCGC
>CAZRUC010000109.1:0-2738 GCA_964603175.1 uncultured Anaerolineaceae bacterium | reverse complement strand
CGTTCGTACCCAACGGCAACCCTGGCGCCACTGCAGCGCTACCGACCGGGTACCGGGGCGCTACTGATCTCCACCGACTCCCTACGTAGACTTCCAGGAAGTAAAGGGGACCGGGTCCCGCTGGTTCAGCCGAAGGAGCCACGAGAAATGATCGCAGCCGCATTCGTCAGCTTCGCCGTTCTGGTCGTGGCCTGGTTCGTCGCCCCGTCACGCGCCCACGGAGCCGAGTAGAACCTGACGCTTCGCGCGGCTCGCGCTGAGCACAAATCGCTTTCCCGAACAGCAACCCGCGCACCCTTCGGCAGGTAGCGCGGGTTCGTTGTTTCTCGGACCGGTAGCTGCAGCCTCCGGCTTCGTCTGAGCTCAGGGTGGCCCGGTCAGACCGCGTCTTCGAGGCGGTAGCCGACGCCTCGCACGGAAGCGGGCACCGGGGCTCCGGACTCCTCCAGCTTGGTGCGCAGCCGGGCCAGGTGCGGCTTAAGCCACTGGGGATCCGGGTTCGGCTCGCCCGGCCAGCCGGCCGAGAGCAGGCTGCTGTGCGAGACCACGTGCCCGGCAGCAGCCACGAGCGAAGCGAGCAAGCTGTACTCGGTCCGCGTCAGGACGAGTTCCTTTCCGGATACTCCGGCGGTGTGGCGGCCACGGTCGAGGACGATCGGCCCCCAGCGCAACTCGCCCACGCCGCGAGGCTCTGCGTCGTTGCCGCGGCGGCGCATGACCGCTCGGATCCGCGCCAGCAATTCCTGCTTGCCGAACGGCTTGACCACGTAATCGTCGGCACCCGTATCGAGCGCCTCGACCTTAGCCCGTTCGTCGGCCTCTCCGGTAAGCACGATGATCGGCGTCTGAGACATGCGCCGGATAGCCCGGCAGACCTCCACGCCGTCGAGCCCGGGCATCGCCAGGTCCAGCAGGACCAGATCGGGCCGTTCCTCGGAGAATCGACGCAAAGCTGAGTTGCCGTCGTAGGCGGTAACGACGCGATGGCCCGCTCGACCGACGAGGGCCGATACGGCGCCAACCATGGCCGGCTCGTCGTCGACGACGAGGATGAGCAGGCTGGTGTCTCCTGCGGAATCC
The DNA here is from genome assembly GCA_964603175.1 of uncultured Anaerolineaceae bacterium. Taxonomy (GTDB): domain Bacteria; phylum Chloroflexota; class Limnocylindria; order Limnocylindrales; family CSP1-4; genus Fen-1039. Next base: position 1,658 of record CAZRUC010000109.1, on the reverse strand, counting down.
ATCTGGCTCAACTCGCCTCCTCTGGTCTAGACCGGCGGCTCAAGCCCCGCCCTCGGACATTACTCCGGCTTCAGGGGCACTGTCGTCACCGGAAGTGTCGCGCATCTCGGGCACAGCCACCATGAACCGGCTTCCACCATAGCCGTTCGACTCCAGCCAGACCCTTCCGCCCATGGCCGTCATGAGCCTTCGGGCCGCGTATAGACCGATGCCGGAGCCGCGAGGGCGGTTTGCCGTCCTCACGTACGCCTCGAACACGGAACCCCACTCAGCCTCCGGAATGCCGGGGCCATCGTCGGTCACGTATACCTGGATCTCGCCGTCGAGTGGCCAGGCACCCATGCTCACCGAGCCGCCTTCAGGCGCGTACTTCACCTCGTTTTCGAGAAGATGTTCGAGCACCTGGCGAAAACGACCTTCGTCGCCCACGCCCATGAGAGGGTTCTCGGTTCCGGACCGTCGCAGAGGGTGGCTGCGGAGGAGGGGAGCCATTTCGCCGATCGTGTCGTTTATCGCCCGGGCGACGTCGAACGGATCGCGCGACAGACCCGCCGCCAGGCCTTCGCCCCGCACGGAGGCCAGGATGGAGTCCACCAGCCTGTCCAGGCGTGTCACCTGGGCGACGGCCTGGTCTCGCCAGTCGGCCACAACGGCCGGAGCCGGCAACGGCCCCGCGCCTTTCCCTTTGCGGCCTGCGCTGGCGGCATTCGCCGAGTCCACTGCCGCGTCCGCGAGGAGATCCACGTAGGCGCGGACGATCGCCAGGGGCGTGCGGAGCTCGTGAGTCACCACGGCCAGCAACTCCGCACGAGCGCCGTCCAGGGCCGTGAGAGTCTCCAGCTGGGCCTCGGCTTCGGCCTGGAGGCGACCTTTTTCGACGATGCCGCCCAGGAGCGCCCCGATTGTCACCAGGAACTCGACTTCTTCGGGAGAGAACGTACGAGCCTCGATCGTCTGAACGTTGAGGACGCCGATTACCAGGTCGTTCCAGGGCAGCGGGACCGAGAGCATCGACGTGAACTGCGACTGGTCGAAGCCGGGAACCCACTTGAAGCGCGGGTCCACGCGGACATCGGGCGAGGCCACCGGGAGACCGATCTGGGCGGCGCGACCGGTCAGACCCTCTCCCAGCGCCATCGTGACGCGCCCGATCTGGTCGCGGTCCAGGCCGTTGGTCGCGACCAGGCGCAGTCGAGCCTCGTCCCGCTCCCTCAAATAGAGCGAGCAAACCTCGACGTCCAGGGCGCTCGTGGTGCGGTCGACGATCGTCCGCATCAGCTCGTCCCAGTCGCGGGCGGTGGTCAGCAGCTTGGCGAACTCGTGCAGGACCGAAAGCTCACGCAGCTTTCGCTGGGCATCGAAAGAACCGGCCTGATCGGGCTTGATAGCGATCGACTCCGGACCCGCCGGCTTGCCGCCACGGGGGCGCGCCGACGAACCGGCGGCCGGCGTGGGATCGCCGATATTCGAGCTTCTGTCCGGAGTCGTCAAACGCTTCTCTCCCGCTACTTCACAGGGCTGGCGGGGGCGTCGTAGATCTTCGTGGGCAGATCATCGAGGAGCGGATCGGTCCAGGTCCACGCCGCGCCATGGTGGCGGCCGACGGCTCCGTGGCGGGCGGCCTCGGTCCGGAGCGGCAGGCCGAAGATCTCGATGAA
>CAZRUC010000108.1:0-7530 GCA_964603175.1 uncultured Anaerolineaceae bacterium | reverse complement strand
GTGCGAGCAGTCGGCAAAGCGGCAGCGGTCTGAGAGCTCGACGATCTCGGCGAAAGTTTCGTCGACTCCATCGTCGGCATCCCAGACGCCGAACTCGCGCATGCCCGGGGTGTCGAGCACGAGCGCTCCACTCGCGAGGAGGAACAATTCTCGGTGGGTGGTGGTGTGCCGGCCGCGCGCATCGTCCTCGCGGATCTCCTGGGTGACCATGAGCTGCTCACCGGCCAGCCGGTTGAGGAGGGTCGACTTGCCCACACCGGACGAGCCGACGAGCGCGACTGTCTTGCGTGGCTGGAACCAACGGCCGGCGACGTCCAGACCTTCCCCGGTTCGCGAGCTGATGGCCACGGCCGGAACTCTCAGCTCGGCCTGGACACGAGCGGCCGAGTCGGCGGCCCCATCCACGAGATCGGCCTTCGTGAGGAGAACGACCGGCTCCGCTCCGGACTCGCGGGCCATGGCCACGTAGCGCTCCAGCCGCCTGGGATTCAGATCGCCGTTGAGAGATGTGGCAACCAAGAGCGTGTCCACGTTCGCGGCGACGATCTGGGCGCCTGGCCGGCGTCCTGCGGCGCGTCGCCTGAAAGCGGATCGTCTCGGCAGAACGGCATCGATCGAGGCCTCGCCGTCATGCGGCGAATAGACGCAGGCGACCCAATCGCCGACCGCGGGCAAGTCACCGTCTTGGGCCGCGTGCCGAAAGCGCCCCGTCGGGGTGGCATTGGCCTCGCCTTGCTCACCGGTCACGCGCCAAATGCCGCGGTGCTGAGCGATGACACGGCCCGGCCAGAGGCCGCCGGCGGGCTGTGCGCCCAATGCCTCAGCCAGCTGGGCATCCCAACCCCAGGATTCCAGGGAGTAGGAAAGTGCCGCCGGAACGCGACCGGCGGCACTCGAACTGGTCGTCATCTCAGCCGACCCTCTTCAGTTTCCCGGTCCGCTTGGCATATCGCTCGGCCTGGCCGAAGCCCCAGAGACCCAGCGGGATGAAGACGAAGGCCATCGCGAGAAGGGGCCAAAGATCCGGCAGAAGCTGGCCGACCGGCGCGCCGTCGATGAGCGAGCGACGCACCGCGTCGAGCACGTACGTGGCCGGCGAGATACGCGAGATCAGCTGCATCCATTCCGGAAGGATGCTCACCGGGTAGTAGACGCCGCTGATCAGGAGCAGGCACGACTGAAGCACGAAGACCATCTGCGAACCGCGCTCAACCGACATCATCGGCAGGATCGCGGCCAGCATGCCGATCCCGATCAGACTCACCGAGCCAACCACCATGAAGATCGCCGCGGCACCGAAATTGGCTCGCCCGAGATCGAGCGAGAAGAACAGGGCCAGGACCACGAGCAGAATCGCCGTGTGGATCAGGCCGTAGACGACCGCATACAGCGCCGATCCGAGCAGCTGAGTCGAGCGTCGGACCGGCGCCATCATCGTGTATTCGAGTGTGCCTTCCCAGCGCTCCCAGGTGATGGTGTCGCCGATTGACTGGAAGACCACCGAGAGGTAGTTCCAGAAGACGGCGCCAACGACCAGCGACATCAGCAGCCGCTGGTTGCCCACCGACTGGCCGATCAGGGAGACGGAAAGCGCGCCCGCCACGGCATAGACCAGGAAAGCGACTTCCCAGCCCAGGTAGCGCTTGGTCAGGTTGAAGTTGCGCTCGACGAATGCGTAGCTCGCACCCGCCTCGCGCCTTAGCGAGATCATGATCGTGTCTCTCTCTTGGCGAGCCGGCGATCGGCTGCGAGCAGGTATCCCAACCGGAGCAGCGCGCGACCGATCGCCAGGCGAACTGGGCGTCTGGGGGGACGGGGTGGGCGCCCGGCATGGATCCGGGCGCGTCGCTCTATTTCCCGTTGACGCTCCAAATGGATTTCTCGACCTATGTCGTGGTTATGCACCTGAGGGCTCCTCTTGTGCCCCGCCTCATCCGGCGGGGTCTTGTTCGGCCTCGGACTCCTCGACGTCGTCGTCGAGGGAGCGGCCGGTGTAGGTCATGAATACGTTCTCGAGCGTTGGCGGGAGGCCGTGCTCGATTGCTACGCGTGCCTTGAGCTCCGTCGGCGTTGCCTCCGCAGCGAGTCGGCCGCCGGCCAGGATTCCAATTCGTGCGCAGAGGCGCTCCGCCTCGGCGAGGTCGTGGGTCGTGAGAACGATCGTTGCGTCGTGATCCGCCCGGAGTTCTTCGACAAATGACTGGACGTCGAGCTTGGAACGCGGGTCGAGACCCGTGGTCGGCTCGTCCAGGAGCAGCAATGTCGGGCTCGTCAGGAGTGCCCTGGCGATGGCGACCTTTTGCTGCATGCCACGGCTCATCTGCTCGACTGGGCGGCTCATCCGCTTCTCGCCGATGCCGAGCCGGGCCATGATCTCCACGGCCCTGGCGCGAGCCTGACGTGGGTCAAGCCCGTACAGGCGGGTCGCGAACGATAGGTTCTCCGCCGGGGAGAGCTTCTTGAAGAAGGCGGCGTCGACGCTGACCCTGTTGATCAGCCGTTTGACCGCCATCTCCTCGCGGACGATGTCGTGGCCGAAAACCTCGACCCGACCCGCGTCCAGGGTTAGAAGCCCGCTCACGAGGCGGATGAACGTGGACTTGCCGCTGCCGTTTGCGCCGAGAATGCCGTAGATCTCGCCCCGCTCGATGCGGATCGAGACGTCGTCTACGGCCACGGCGGGTGGCTTGCGGCGATCCACCTTGAACCGTTTGGTGGCGTGTTCTACGAGGAGCGCGGCCGGCCCAGCGGGCATGGACTCAGCCCTGAGCCAACTCGATGAGGCTGTATTCGTTGTTGGAGTCTTCGTCTCCGCTACTGCGATGCTCATGGCACCTCCCTGCGTGGAGGGCTCGCAGCAGCTGACGCGCCGCGAGCCGGGTCGAGTGGGGGAGGGCTCGCGGCCTGGCCCTGAGGCGACTCGCGCCTGTCGAGGGCATAAAGAAAGCCGGGGGCCCGGTCTGGCCCACGGCTCGCAGTTTCGTCCCGGCGGCTCTACCGCCTGGAGCTAACTGTCAGGTGGGCGCAGACATCCCGCGCACAGTTGCACTGCCGCCGATCGGGGCGGTTGCAACCTGCGTCTTGGTGACGTTGCGCATTGCACACCTCGTAAAAGGGGCTGCCTGTCTGGCAGTCAGCGGATGTTAGGAGCGCGCGCCCGATCCTGTCAACGGTCGTTGCCGAATCCGGTCTCTCGCTCTCCCATACAGACGCGAGCTTCCGCCGAATTGTTCAATCGGGCACCCGGGCTCGTGGCGACTGATCAGGCCGGCTGAGTCACCATTGCAGGCTCGATCTCCGAAGGGACCCTGCTGCTGGCGCGGACGATCAGGCGAGGCTCGAGAAGGGTCATCTCGGGTACGGCCTCCGCAGCCCGCCGCGCCTGCTTCGATTTGTTGATCAAATCGTCAATCTGATGGACTGCCAGAGCACCGACGTCGCCCAGCGGCTGGTGGACTGTCGTCAGAGGCGGCCAGAAATGCGACGCCTCAGAAATATCGTCGACGCCGACGACAGATAGCTCCTCCGGAATGAGCTTCCCGAGCCGATGGGCGGCGTGAAGCGCCCCAAGGGCCATCTGGTCGTTGCTGACAAAGATCGCGTCGATGTCGGGGCAGATTTCGAGCATGCGGTGGAAAGCCTGCTCGCCGCTCGAAACCGTCCAGTCGCCTTCGACGACAGGGCAATCGTCGACATCTCGGTCGTGAGCTTCCATCGTCTTGGCCCAGCCGGCGCGGCGCTGTTGCGCCTCCCACCAGGACATCGGCCCGGTGATTATGCCCACCTGCCTGGCGCCGCCGGCGAGCAGATGCTCGGTGGCCAGGCATCCAATCGCGTCGTTATCGATTGCAATCGAGGGGAGATACGGTCGGCCGGCCATGCCCCCGACCAGAATTACCGGCACAGGCAGGTCGGCCAGGTGAGTCCGTAACCAGCCTCGGTTTCCGCCCACCTCGGGGATTGCCCAGATGATCCCGTCCACCTGCCGTGCCCGCAGACTGCTGAATAGGTGGTCTACGTCATTGGTCTCAGGCTCGAGGATCAGGTTGAGCATTATCGCGTAGCCCAGCTCGGCAGCCTGGCGCTCGATCGCCGTCAACACACGCGATGGGCCGAAGTAGTCGAGGCCGTAGGCAACGACGCCGAGAACGTGGCTTCGACCCTGTGTAAGGCTGCGTGCCAACATGTTCGGGGCGTAGCCGGTTTCGCGAATGACTTCCTGGACGCGCTGGAAAGTCTCGGGCGCCACATCGGGGCGATCGTTGAGCACGCGTGAGACGGTCTGCATCGAGACTCCGGCCGCCGCGGCCACATCTCGGATCGTCAACCGTTTTCGCTGAACCACCGGATCGCTCCTCCCCGATGAACGAGGGGTTGGTCCCTGGATCTCACCGGGCCCTGACTTCACCTATTGACTCACATTTAGCGGCCATGCTAGATTGTTTGCGCTCCCGGGAACGTTCCCGGGAACGTTACCACCCACGCGGGACGTTGGCAACGAAGAGATATGAGGTCCGGCCAAGACCTCGCGGTGTTTCTCGCATCCGAGCCATGAGAGAACCCAAGGGAGCGCAGCTCAGGCCAACCGCGTTGTGGAGACAGTCTGCCGCGATGGCAGGCCTGCCGGGGAGCGCGGAAAACGGGGTCGGGGTTGCAAAGACGGCGCCGATGCACTTAGACGGCTGCACGGTGGCGCCGGGGAACGGTCCGTCATACGACAAACGGCCTTGCGCCGGGGCGCAGCGGCCTGCTCGTCATAAATAGCTTTGAAAAGGGAGTCCCCCTCACTCCGGTCCAGCCGGACTGAGGGCGGGGTTGCACAGCCGGCTGGCCTGGAGGAGGTGCCGATAACTGAGGAAGGGAAGCGAGACGAATGGGAGGCGAAGACCTGATACGAGTCGGAGACTCAGGTCCGGCGGCGGGGTCAAAGCGGCTCCTACCGGACGAATGCAGGACGGAACTCCACCACTGCCCGTAGCAGACACGGAGAGCACACCAATGACGAAGTCTCGAACGCTTCGGATCGCCTTGACGCTTGGGGTAACGGCTATGTTGGCCGCGTGCTCATCGTCGGGTGCCAGCACCTCACCGAGTGCAAGTCAGGCCGGTGCAAGTCAATCGGCCGCCGGCAAGACCTATACGTATAAGGACATGACGGTCGGGTTCATCCAGACCGGTTCCGAGAGTGGTTGGCGAGCCGCGAACACCTCCTCCTTCAAGGAGACCGCGACGACCGACGGCATCACCCTCAAGTTCTACGACTCCCAGAACAAGATCGAGAATCAGATCACGGCGTTCAACCAGTACATCCAGGACCCGGCTGTCAACGTGATCGTCCTCGCCGCCGTCGGCACAACCGGCTACGACGACGTCCTCAAGTCCGCCAAGGCGGCCGGTAAGGTCGTGGTCATCGAAGACCGCCGCATCGAGGCCGACTCGAGCCTGTACTACACCTACATCGGCTCGGACTTCATCAAGGAAGGCCATGAGGGCGAGGCTGCGATGTGCGACCTGCTGAAGGCCGCCGGCAAGACTACCGCCAACATCATCGAAGTCGGTGGCGACCAGGCCGCTTCGGCCGCGATCGACCGCCACAAGGGCTTCGGCGAGGCCCTCGCGAACTGCAGCGCTGTGAAGATGACCGTCCTCGACTACCAGAACGCCCCAGGTTGGGACCCGGTTCAGGGCAAGTCGATCATGGAAGCCTTCCTCAAGAAGTACGCCGGCAAGATTGACGGCGTCATGGGCCACAACGACGAACTCGCGATTGCCGCCATCCAGGCCATCGACGCCTCCGGCCTCAAGGCTGGCAAGGACGTCCAGGTCATCGGTTTCGACGCTACCGCTGATGGGTTCAAGTACCTCATCAATGGAGAGCTCGGCGCCGACATCGAGTGCAACCCGCTTCTGGCCCCGCAGGTCTACAAGGCCGCTCTCGACGCCCTCAACGGCGTGACCGGCCAGCAGGCTTGGACTCCTTCGCAGGAGGGCCAGTTCTTCGCCGCCCAGGGTGCCACTGCCCTGCAGGCCATCCTCGCCACTCGCAAGTACTAACTCCCCAAGTGGGTCGACTGCGCAAGAGTCGACCTGACCTGGAAGCCAGGCAGAGGGGGAGCGGTCTCCACCCGCTCCCCCTCCTCACTGGAAAGACCGATAAGCACCACCCGGACGAGCGCGAGTTCATCATCGGCTCGCTGCGAGCATCCCCCTACCCGGGCAACCCGCCCTTCGAACATTCGGCTCCTGTCGCCTTGGGGTTGATCCCATGGTTCAAGGGCATCTGTGAGTTCCCCAGGCATTCAGGATTGAGGTGACTCGTGCCAGACTCAACCACTGACGTCGTCGTCATGACGGGCATCGACAAGTCTTTCCCTGGTGTGCACGCTCTCATCAATGTCGATTTCTCCGTCGCCAAGGGCGAAATCATGGCGCTTGTTGGGGAGAATGGAGCCGGCAAGTCGACCCTGATCAAGATCCTGACCGGCGCCGATCATGCCGACAAAGGCACGATCGAATTCGACGGGGGCATCGTTTCGATCGGCTCTCCGCTGCACGCTCAGGAACTCGGGATCAGCACGGTTTACCAGGAAGTGAACCTCTGCCCGAACCTGACCGTCGCCGAGAACCTCCTGATCGGCCGGCAGCCCAGGCGCTTCGGTGTCGGCATCGACTGGAAGAAGCTCAACGCCCGGGCGCGCGAGTACCTGAAGGAGCTCGACGTCGAGATCGACGTGACCAGGCCCCTCGGCTCGTACTCGGTCGCGATCCAGCAGATGGCGGCCATCGCCAGGGCTCTCATAGTGTCCAACGCACGAGTTCTCATCCTCGATGAGCCGACGTCAAGCCTGACCGCGCACGAGACCGCGCAGCTCTTCAAGGTCATGAAGAAGCTCAAGGGCGAAGGCATTGCCGTCGTCTTCATCACGCACTTTCTGGACCAGGTGTACACGGTGTCCGACCGCGTGACCGTGCTGAGGAACGGCACCCTTGTGGGCACATACCCGACGGCATCGGTTTCCCGCCTCGAATTGATCCGGCTGATGCTGGGTCGGACCATTACCACTCTCGACGACATGTCCGCCCACAAGATGGAGAGCAGCCACCATATTTCGGCAGAGCCCTTGCTCGTGACGGACCAACTGGGCCTGTCCAACTCCATCGATCCCTTCGACCTGTCGCTGCACGCAGGCGAAGTCGTTGGTCTGGCTGGCTTGCTCGGATCGGGTCGGACTGAGGTAGCGAACCTGTTGTTCGGCATCGACAGGCCGGACACCGGGACCGCCGCCATGGGCGGCAAGCCGTTCAAAGAGTTCTCGCCGGCGGCTTCGATTGCGCGGGGCATTGCCCTCTGCCCCGAGGATAGAAAGGTCGAGGGCATCATCGCGGACCTCAGCGTCCGCGAGAACATTGTCCTGGCCATGCAAGCCGGCCTCGGCTGGTTCCGGAGGATCGGAACGAAGCAGCAGTACGAGATCGCGGACAAGTACATCAAGCTCCTGAACATCAGCACGCCGACGGCGGATCAGCCGA
>CAZRUC010000107.1:0-7547 GCA_964603175.1 uncultured Anaerolineaceae bacterium | reverse complement strand
CCGTCGCCCTGGATCGACACCGACGTCGGCTCGCCGTCGCCGGCAGGCTCGGCCTCGTACTCCGGCGGCGTCTTCACGGTCGCCGGCGAGGGGGCGGACATCTTCGGCGCGAGTGACCAGTTCAACTACGTCTACCAGCCCACCAGCGGCAACGGCACGATCGTGGCACGAGTCACTTCCCAGAACGACGTCGGCAGCACGAATGCCAAAGCCGGCGTGATCTGGAAGGCGTCCACCGCCGCCGGGTCCCCATACATCCTCATCGAGACGGGTCCGGGCGGCGTCGCCAAGGTCCAGTACAACTTCTCCGGCTCGATCTCGACCTCGACCTACGCCTTCCCCAACGTCTGGATGAAGCTCGTCCGTTCGGGCGGCTTGTTCAGCGCCTATCTCTCGCCCGACGGCGTCGCGTGGACGTCGTTCCTGGCGAACAAGTCATTGCCCACGATCCCGGCTGCGGCGACCGTCGGCATCTTCGAGTGCTCGCACCATCCGGGCTCGCTCGGAACAGCGACATTCGACAACGTCAGCTTCACCGCAGGGCCCTAGCGGCCATGAGACCGAGTACTGCCCCGACTCCCAGCGAACGTGGCACGGGTCCCACCGCGCGAGGTGGAGGCTCCGGACTCGCGGGTTTCGGAACGGCACGGACCGAAAGGTCAGGAAGCGAGGTGACGAGAAGATCGAATCGAATCTGGCATCGCCAGACTCTAGTGGCAATGGATGGTCTGAGCCAGGGAGGCGAGACCGCGCGAGGCCTCGTGGCTCAGGGAAGGCATGATCCGCCGCTACAGCGGCCGGATCTGCATCTTGGAGGAAAGATGCGAAGAGCTACCTTCGCTGCACTGATCGCGTTCGCCCTTGTCCTGGCGAGCGTAGCGCCGGCTCTCGCTGGATTCGGCGGGCCCGGCTTCAGCAAGATCAACGTTTGGGGCACCACAAACGGCTATTCCCACCCTGAAATCGATGGCTCCATCGTCGTACCGGACGGGAGCTACGGAAGCACTTCGCTCGTGCTCTACGGAAGCAAGGACGGCTTCTCGTGGCAGCCCGTCGGGAAGACCTATACGGTCAATCTCGTGAAGGGCCAGACGAGCTACGGCTTCAAGTTCGATATCTTCTCTTTCCGGTATAGCTTCTTCAAGGTTTCCGGCTACGGCTCGGACTCTCGGAAGTTCAACAAAGACGAATGCGGCTACCGTGTTCCGGAGGCTCCGGCGACGCCGCTCCTGCTGCTAGGAGCGTTCCCGGCAGTCGGCCTGATGGCGGTCAAGGCGACCGGCATTCGGCTGCCAATCCCGCACCTGCACCGCATCGTCTAGCGTCCACCCGGCTCATCCCATGGTCCTGCCCCGGGCATTCTCGTAGCCCGGGGCAGGCCACAACATCGCCCGGATCCAAACGCTCGAACCAAGGGGAAGCAAATGGAGCTCGCCACCGCCCGTGCCGACGCCGGCCTGGCCACCCCATTCAGCCGAATACCCGTGCGAGGCCTAGTTCTCGTCGTATCGGTGTCTCTCGCGTACAACTACTCGCTGGAGACTCTGACCCGCGGGCTCGGCCTCGAGACACCGCTCGCATACCTCGCATTGGTGCCGCTGATTGCGCTCCTGTTGGGCGCCGTCAACTTCCGGCTTCAGCCGTACCTGCGGCCCATTCACGACCGGCAGCTGGATTGGATACTCGGCCTCTTCCTCATCGCGGTGGCGGCCTCGGTCGACCTGCTCCTGCCCTCGGCTTATTCCGCGGACTTCTGGCTGCACCGAATCGACATGATCGGATTGCCCTTCTTCGCTGCCGGTATGGTGGCGCTCCTGTACGGGACTCGCCGCCTGTGGGCCCTGCGATGGGCGATCCTGTTTCTGTTCCTGGCATGGCCGGACCCATACATAACGGTCCTCGCAACGGCCATCGGCACCTCGACCGACCTTGCGCTGGCGGCAGTCGAGGCGTCGCTACGCGTCATTCCCGTCGCCGAGCCGCTCGGAAACGGCACGTTCCTCGTGACCCACGGCGCGGACCAGTTCAGCCTTGCAGTCGGCTCGGCCTGTAGCGGAATCAACAGTCTGGTCGGATTCGTCATCATCGGCGCGGCGTTCAACACCATCTTCGTCGGCCGCCTCTACCGCCGAATCCTCTGGCTGGCTGCCGGCCTCGTGCTCGTCGGGGCATTCAATGTAGCCCGCATCGACCTGATATTCGTCGCCGGCTGGGCCTTCGGTGAATCGTTCGCCATCGACGTCCTGCACCCGGTCGCAGGCATCATCGTCTTCGGCATCGGAGCGCTGGCAATGCTGCGCATCGCGCCCATCTTTGGGCTCCGGATCCCCGAACCGCCGCGCCGCGATGCCGCCCTGGACCGTGCGCACGCCGGTGTGGAACCGAGATCGCGCCGCCAGCCGGCGCGATTCGTGCGGGTGGCCGCCCCGATGGCCATCGGCTTGATGCTCGCCGCACTCCTTGCCATGCCCAACGCGAGTTTCGCCCACTACGACTCGCTGGTCGACGCGTTCGGGCATCCGACCCTGGGGACGATCGATCCCAACGCCGTGAAGGTTACTGGCTGGCAAGCCGAGCCTTCGTCGTCGTTCGATCAAGCCACCACATACTTCGGACCGCATGCGACGTGGGAGCGCGTCGCGTTCAGCTCTACGACCGACTCGACGACTCAGCCCTCGAGCGTGTACCTGGACGTGATTCGGACGGACGACTCCGGCAGCCTGGCGGCGTACGGTGTCGAGGCCTGCTACAACTTCCATGGTTTCGACCAGGTTTCCAGCAACTCCACCGATGTCGGCGCGGGTGTGGAAGCCAAGGTTGCAAGCTACCGCAGCCCGGTCGAGGCTACCGATTGGTCGATCCTGTGGTGGGAGTGGCCGTACGACGCCGGCGGCCAGACCCGCTACGAGCGGCTCGTACTTCTCGCTCCGCTCGACTCCACGAGCCAGCCCGGCGGTGCGACGACGCCGGCGGTATTCGACACCGCAGTGTCGACGCTCACATCCCTGGCCCGATCCATCGTCGACGCCGGCATGAGCACCCCGGCGCAGAGCTCCGATCAGGGGACCCAACCATGACCACCGTCGCAAGACGCTCCGACTACTCCCAGGGGCTCCCGGACGAGTTGACGGCGCAGAAGACGACCTCGCGCGGACAACTTGTTGCCGCCTTGGTGGTGGCGGCCGGCGTGGGGCTTTGCGCCTTCCTGACGCCTCTGTCCACTGCCGTCGGTTTCATCGCGCTCGTCACGCTGGCTTACCTGGCGGCCCTCGTCTACCGGCTCGCGGCGTTCTGGCTGTCCATCCGCAACCCCGGCCTGGTGGTTGTGACTGACGAGGAAGCCCGGTCTCTGCCCGACATCTACTTGCCGGTCTACACGGTGCTCGTTCCGGCTTACCGCGAGCCATCCGTCATTGCAGCCCTGATCGGTCGTCTGTCCAAGCTGGAATACCCGCCCAGCAAGCTCGATATACGCCTGTTGCTCGAGCAGGACGATAGCGAGACCATCGCCGCGGCCGAAGCCGCCCGCCCCGGACCGCAGTTCACGATCGTGCGGGTACCCCCGGTGGGACCGAAGACCAAGCCGAAGGCCTGCAACTACGGCCTCGAGGGCGCTCGCGGCGAGATCGTGACGATCTATGACGCCGAGGACCGGCCCGAACCGCTCCAGCTGCGACGAGTAGTCGCGGCCTTCCTGAGGCTCGATCCGTCCGTGGCATGTCTGCAAGCCAAGCTGTCCTACTACAACGCGCGCCAGAACTTGCTCACCAGCTGGTTCGCCATCGAATACGCGATGTGGTTCTCGTTCCTGCTGCCTGGCCTGGTCGCGCAGCGCGGCCCGCTGCCGCTGGGCGGAACATCCAACCATTTCCGGGGCAAGATCCTGCGAGCGGTCGGCGGCTGGGACCCGTACAACGTCACCGAAGATGCCGACCTCGGCATCCGTCTCGCCCGCCGCGGCTACCAGACGCGCGTCCTGGACAGCGCGACCTACGAAGAAGCCAACAGCGACGTCATCAACTGGGTCAAGCAGCGTTCCCGCTGGTACAAGGGATATCTGCAGACCTGGCTCGTCCATACCCGACATCCCCTGGAGTTGCGTCGTGAGTTGGGTTGGCGCGGGTTCATCGGATTCAACTTGTTCGTCGCCGGGACGCCTTTGCTCTCGCTCATCAACCCGGTCTTCTGGGCGCTGACGGCGCTGTGGTTCCTGGTCCACCCGCCGATCGTGCTCGAGCTGTTTCCGGCGTGGCTCTACTACCTGAGCCTGGGGGTCATGGTTGCCGGCAACTTCTCGCTGTTCTACGCATGGCTCGTGAGTGCACGCACGGCAGGCCCGGCCAAGCTCGTCTTCGCAGCATTGCTGATCCCGATCTACTGGGCCCTAATGTCGGTCGCCGCCATCAAAGCGGCGGTCCAGCTGATCAGCGCCCCTTCCTTCTGGGAGAAGACGGTCCACGGTCTCGATACAGCGCCTGCGTCTCCGAGCGGAACGAGCTCCAATCACCTGGCGCAATAAGCCCTTCACAACGACGCCCCATCGGCGAGAATCGACGCCGAGTCGGTTGACGCATGGAGGGTGACGGGTGAGCGAGTCGGCGGAGGAAGCCATCGGTCTGCCGGTGTCGGGCGCCGCCGTGGAGGCTGCGCTGGCACTCGGCGAAGAAGGCGCGCAACACCGGCGTGAGGACCTCGTCCCGCTGCTGCGGCGAGCCAACGAGCTCTATTACGTAGCTGATGCGCCCGAGCTGACCGATTCGGAATACGACAACCTGATGCGCGAGCTGGTCGCGATCGAGACAGCTTTTCCCGCGCTCGTCACGCCCGACTCACCGACGCAGCGCGTAGGAGCCGCTCCCGCCGGGACATTCGGCGAGGTCGTTCACGGGCGGCCGATGCTGTCTCTGGGGAACGTGTTCGATGAAGACGAGCTGCGGGCTTTCGACCAGCGGGTGCGGCGCGGGCTGGGCCTGCCGCCTGCTCCGGCTCCCGCACCCGATCTGCGGTACGTCGCCGAACTCAAGATCGACGGCCTGGCGATCTCGCTGCGCTACGAGCGGGGTCGTTTCGTCCAGGGAGCAACCCGCGGCGACGGCACTACCGGCGAGGACGTGACCGCGAACCTGCGAACCATCTCCGTCCTGCCGGAACGCCTGCGAGAGAGGGCCACAGCCGAAATCCGCGGCGAGGTCTTCATGCCCAAGTCCGAGTTTGCCCGTATCAACGCCGAGCGCGAGGAGGCTGGGCTGCCGACATACGCCAACCCGCGCAACAGCGGCGCCGGTTCCCTGCGCCAGCAGGATGCCCGAGTGACCGCGTCGCGGCGGCTGTCATCCTGGACGTACCAGCTTATCGAGGACGGTCCGGAAGGCCGCCCAGCCGTCTCGAGCCAGTCGGAAGCGCTTGCCCGACTGGCCGATCTCGGCCTGCCGGTCAACCCCGATCGCGCTGAGGGATTGGACATTGAGGGCGTTCTGTCCTTCCTCGAGACGTGGCGGGAGAAGCGCCATGACCTCCCGTACGAGACCGATGGGGTCGTTGTCAAAGTCGACCGCCTCGACCAGCAAGAGCGCCTGGGCCTGGTCGCGAGGGCCCCGAGATGGGCGATCGCCTTCAAGTTTCCGCCGGAACAGGTCGAAACCGTGCTCGAGGACATCGTGCCGTACGTTGGAAGAACGGGCACGCTTACTCCTGTGGCCCACATGCGGCCGGCCAAAGTCGCCGGGTCCACGGTCGCCCGCGCGACGTTGCACAACCTGGACGAAGTCCGCCGCAAAGACTTGCGGATAGGGGACTGGATCGTCCTCCAGAAGGCCGGCGACGTGATCCCCGAAGTCGTGCGATCCATACCGGAGAGGAGGACCGGCTCGGAGCGCGAGTTCGAGATGCCGGCGACCTGCCCGGTTTGCGGCACGGCTATCGTCCGCGACGAGGGAGCCGTCCGACACTACTGCCCCAATCCCCATTGCCCAGCAAGGCTCGCCCAGGAGTTCGGGCATTTCGCGGGGCGCGGCGGCATGGATATCGAGGGCGCCGGTTGGGCAGTAGTGGAGCAACTCCTCGAGCGCGGCCTCGTGAAGACTCGGGGCGACTTCTTCAGACTCACTGTCGACGACCTGGTCGGATTGGACCGGTTTGCCCGCAAGAGTGCCGAGAACCTGAACGCTTCCATTGAAAGGTCGCGTCGGAGGCCGCTCGCTCGCATCTTGAACGGCCTCGGAATTCCCCAGGTGGGCGAGCAGACGGCCATCGATCTCGCCACTTGGATTGCGGAACGGTCGCCCGTGCAGGAGGGTGAATCCCAAGCCGCGTGGACCGCCCGCGTGGCTGAGTCTCTACCGGGCACCCCAGCCGAAGCCTTTCAGGAGGTGCCGGGCATTGGTGCCGTAGTCGCATCGAGCATCGCCGGGTACTTCGGGAATCCCGAGACTGCGGCCGTGCTAGCCGACCTCGTGGACGCCGGAGTAGTTGCGGAGCCGCCCGCCAGACGAGTGGCTCCGGGGAGTGGCGCCAGCGGGCCTCTCGCCGGCAAGACCCTGGTGGTGACCGGGACGCTGTCCGGCTTCGACCGGGCCGGGGCCGAGGAGGCCATCCGCGTCGCCGGGGGTCGTGCCGGTGGTTCGGTCTCGAATAAAACCTCGTATCTCGTGGCGGGGGAGAACGCCGGCTCCAAGTTGCAGAAGGCCCAGGAACTGGGTGTCATCGTGCTCGACGAGGATGGATTCCGCCGCGTCCTGGAGGGCCGGGAGGGGTAGCCGATAGCGGCGCCCGACCTCTCCCCGCGGGTGGGCCGGCCGGATTCGTTGCGCTCGTACCGCGGGGCGCGGCACGTGTGTCGGCCTGTGGGTCCGAGATTGCTCGACAGGAGAGGGCCGCATAGGCTGCCGACGTCCGGCCTTCAAGGTCCAGCGCCCCGACAGACATGTCGTCCGGTTCTTGTGTTGACGGCCGCGACTTTACATGTAGGTGCCACATCCCAAGTCGGCGGAGTCGGCGATCGGTGCCGGGGCCGCGGCCGATGGTTATGGCACGGGATTTATCGAGGCCGTCGTGTCCAGCACCAACCGTCCGGTGTCCGGCGCACTAGATCCAGACCGAGATGACCTCGGCCCGCCGAGCGCGCGTTCAGCCCTTGCACTGATCGTCGTCGGGGTCCTGCTGCTATGCGGGATTCTGGGTCTGGAAGGGGTCCTCACGTTGCCCGGTGGTGGTCCGCCGGTGATCGCAGCCGTGGCAACCGATTCGTTCAGCGCCAACCGGCCTTCCTTGCAGCCGTCCCCGGGCTCGACGATTGCCACGAACCAGCCCCAGCAGGTGGTGGGGGGAGTCACTTCCGCCCCGGACAGCCCGACGCCGCTCATCGTGACCTCTTCCAGTGACCCGATAGTAAGTGACCCGACAGTAGGCGTTACTGCAGGACCGGTCAGGCCTCGCAGCGGAGGAACGCCACCGCCGACCCTGGCGGGCCCGACTCCGACGTTCCCGACATTCTTGCCTACACCAACTCCGTTCCTACCGACACTGCCGCCCCCGTTCCCGACCTTTAC
>CAZRUC010000106.1:0-7573 GCA_964603175.1 uncultured Anaerolineaceae bacterium | reverse complement strand
TTCTCGCGATGCCCGCGTGGCTGTTCCTCGCAACGCTCGTGGCGGTAGTCCACCTGGCTGCCTCGATCCCCGGCGCGAACGAAACGCTGCCCTTCCCCGCGAATGCGCTCGCCGCTATTGGGGCGGGCTTGCTGCTGTGGCCGCTCCATCGCGCTCTGGCGAAACCCCGATCGGGTGCTAAGGCCCAGACGAGAGCCCCCGTGGGGCATGGGCGCGTCGAGCCCGCGAGATCCGCTCGCCCGAGGCGTCGCTTGGCGATCGTGGGCGCGGCGATACTGCTGATCCTGGCCGGGTCGGTGGTCGCGGCCCGACCCGACGGCCGAATCCACGTCATCGTTCTCGACGTTGGGCAGGGCGACGCGATCCTCCTGGAGGGCGATCGCGGCAGCCGCATCCTCATCGACGGCGGGCCTGACGCGAACGTCCTGATGACCGTCCTCGATCGCTACGTGCCGGCCTGGGACCGCCGGATCGATGCCATCGTTCTGACCCACCCCCACGACGACCATGTTTCCGGGCTGGTGGCCGTCGTCGAGCGGTATCGAGTCGGGAGAGCCTTCGAATCGGGCTGGCCGGCGTCGACCCCGGCCTATCGGGCATGGCTGGGCGCACTGGACGCCCACGACCTGCAGCCCGAGCGCCTCAAGACCGGCGATAGCCTGCTGCTGGACGATGCCACTCTCCGGGTTCTGTGGCCCGACGACGGCAGAACGCGGGCGCCCGGTCTCGACCCCTCCGCCGCCGACAACCGGAAGGCGAACGACGCCTCGATCGTCTTCCTGGGCGAGTTCGAGGGACGCCGGTTCCTGCTCACCGGTGACGCGGAAGACGACGTCGACCCAGTGCTGCTGGCGAGAGGCCTCCCGCGCGTGGACATGCTCAAGGTCGCCCACCACGGCAGTGGGACGGCGTCGTCAGACGAGCTTCTCGCGGCCCTTCGACCGGGCGTCGCGGTGATATCGGTCGGCGCCGGCAACACCTACGGACATCCCGCGTCGGCAACCATCGAGCGGCTGCGAGCCCACGCCGGCAAGGTGCTGCGGACAGACCAGGCGGGCACCGTGGAGACCACGATCGACGCGTCAGCGGTGGTCGTTGCGTCGGATCGCGCACCGGTTGCGGCATCGCCCACGGCTCTCGCCGCGGACGGCGCCTCCGTCTTCCCCGCCCTCCTGTACGATTCACGCGATGTCCGTACCGAGCCGTCAAGACAGCGCGGCCTTGCTCCTCTCACTCGAACCGCCGGAGTGGCACCTCCGCCACTCGCGGGCGGTCGCCGAGACGGCGGCGTGGCTTGCACTGCGGACGGCTTCGGCTGGACGATCGCTCGATCGCCACCTCGTGGAAGCTGCGGCGCTCCTGCATGACGTCGACAAGCTGGCCGCCGTCAAACCGCTCGTGACGGACCTCGTCCATGCCCAAGGTTCGGCGGCGTGGCTGGCCCGGAAGGGATTCCCGGAGCTGGGTCAGGCAATCGTCGGCCACCCCGTGACGCGCCTGGCCGACGCAGTGTGGTTCGAAAGCTGGTTCGCAGCCGCGTCCCCGGAGGCGCTGATCGTTTCTTACGCCGACAAGCGGGCCGGACAGCGGCTCGAGTCGATGGCCGAGCGGTTTGCCTCGTGGGAGCGCCGCTATCCGCCCGAAGTGCGCGCAGCACGAGCTCGCGGCACGTGGTCGGCGGAGACGCTGGCGGCCGTTCGGGGCCGCGCCGAGAAGCTCGAACGGCGCGTGTGCGCTCTCGCGGACATATCGCCGGCGGACGTTCGCCGCCTTCGCTGGACCGGCCGTGCCTTGAGAGCCGCGCGGGAGGCCAATCCGTGACCGCGCCCACCGCACCTCTCGGTTACTACTGGGGCGACGACTCCTACAGCGTTTCTCGCGGACCCGATGCGCTCGCAGCTCGGCTGGCGGGGGACGGACTGCCGCTCTACGTCGTGCGGCTCGCCGGCAACTCCACCACGACCGAGGAGATCTCCGAGAAAGTCGCCACTTCCACGATGTTCGGCGGCGGGACGCTGGTCGTGGTGGCGGAGCCCGCGCCGCTCGTATCCACGAAACCTCTCGCGGCCCGCCTGATGGACACGCTGGCGGCGATCGCACCCGGAAACGGGCTGGCATTCCTCGACTCAGTCGACGGCACCGCGCGCCGGCCAGCCTCGCTCGAGACGCTGCGAAGCGCCGTGGCCGCTGCCGGGGGCGACGTGCGCGAGTTCAAGGCACCGAGCCGCGACCAGATGGCGCGCTGGATCGGCGATCGCGCCAGGGAGCGCGAGATAAGCATCTCCCCGGCAGCCGCCGCGCTGCTGGCCGAACGCGTCGGGGCCAACGTCCGAGAGCGCGATGTGGATCGCCGCCGGCAGGGAGAGCTCGCCGTGGCCGAGCTGGAGAAGCTGGCCCTCTACCGTCTCGACGGCCAGATCGGCCCCGACGACGTCAAGGCCCTCGTCGCGGACGCCGTACCGGGCTCGACCTGGGCCTTCCTCGACGCGGTCGGAATGCGTCGCGCGCACGAAGCGGCGGACCTGGCGGACCGGCTCGAAGACGTGCCCGGCCCCGTGCTGATCGTCCACCTCCACCGCCGGATCAAGGAGCTCGTCGAGATCGCCGACATGGTCGCTACGGGCGCGCCGGCCGCCACGATCATCCGCACGCTAAAGCTGAACCCGTACCGCGCGGAGCGGCTCGCGGAGCAGGCGAGAACGTGGACCCTGCCGGAGTTGCAGGCTGCGCTCGAGGGCCTCCTGGAACTCGATGCGATTCTGAAGGGCCGCGAGGGCGGAGGCGACGCGAGACGACGCTCGGCAGTCGGCCTCTGGATCGTCGAGCGCGTGCGCAAATCGACCTAGAAAGAAGCCCCCGGGCACCGGGGGCTTCTGGCAATCAACTAGTCGACGGCAAGGGTCACTCGGCGCTGGACCATGCCTGCTCCTGGACGACCAGGTCGCTTTCGATGGCGAAGACGCAACGGCCCTGGCCGAGATCGAGCAACTCGATCAGCTCGGGGTCGATGTAAAGCTGGTGGCAGTCCTCGCACAGTCCCCCGGGGATACCGAAACAGAGGCGCTCGCTGCGGTCTGGCAGACGGAAGGTCGTATCGAAGCGCGTGCTAACGAGTCGCCTTCCGCAGCGGGGGCAGCTTTCCCGTGCCCGTGACATGGCATGGACCTCTGGCCTTGGCAACCGTGCTGGTCGCCTCAATGCCATGAATGCTAGGGGCGTGTTTTCGTCAGGCATATGAGTCACTCGTACCTACTGAGCGGTACTCAGGCGTAGTGTTCATGGAGGGGTCACCCGGGGGATGGGCTCTAGTCCGATCGCATCGTGCATCCGCGCACCGCCTCGGACACGTGCTCACCGCCATCTCGTTCACGGGCCAAAGTGCCCAGGTCCGGCTACCCGAAGCGAGGGGTAAGCGCCCCTGATAGCCTTTCGCGATGGATCGCCGTCGAGTTGTTGGAATTGCTTTGGGCGCGCTGGCTGGGGCCGCGTACGGCACCGGGCCGCTCTTTGCCAAGGGCGTGAATCACGCCGGACTCGACTCGATCGCGCTCCTGGCGTGGCGCTTCCTCTTCGCCATGATCGTCAGCTGGGCATGGCTCCTCGCGCAGCCGCGCGCTCGGGCTGCCCTGCGCGACCTCGACCGCCGAAGGGTTGCCCGGCTGTTGTTCACCGGCGCCTTCTTCGTGGTCAACGCCACCGTCTACTACTCGGCCATCCAGAGGGTGGACATCTCCCTCGTGGCGCTGTTGATGTACTCCTATCCGGCCATGGTTGCCGTCCTGTCGATGCGCCTCGGCTATCCACTGCGCGGCAAGCTGGCGTGGGGATCGTTGGGACTCGTGCTCGTCGGAGCGATCCTGACCATCGACGGCATCAAGCCCGACACGAATCAGCTCGGCATCTTTCTGGCGATGCTCTCGCCGATCGCATACGCGTTCTACATCCTGCTGACGGCCTGGATGGCGGGCGAGCGGCCCGGCCAGACCGCGGACATGCGCTCCAAAGGAAAGGGCGCCGAGGTTCCGCCTGCGGTCGCCGGCGCGGTGATGATGACCGGTACCTGGCTGACGATGTTCGTGATCGCCATCTTTGCCCATGAGCCCCTCCTTCCCGGCCAGGTACCCGCGGAGGCATGGCCCGGCTTGATCGGCATCGGCGTCTTCGCGGCCGCGATCGCAATCCAGGCCTTCTACGCGTCGGCGGCCCGAATCGGCGCCGCCCAGGCATCGCTCATGGCGACCGTCGAGCCGCTCGTAGTAATTGCCCTGGGGGTTTCATTCCTCGGCGAGAGGCTCGACATGCTGCAGATAGCGGGAGCCGGCCTCGTTCTCGTCGGGGTTCTGCTGTCCCAAACCGCGACGCCGGCTGAATCGCGCCAGATCGTGCTCGAGGAAGTCTAGGTAGAGCTCACCCGACGACGGCGCTGCGCCGCTCCAGCAACACGACGTCGCGCCAACGCCCCGTGGCGTCGCGGCCGATCCGCTCGCGGACCCCGACGCGCCTGAATCCGAGCCCCTCGTGCAGCGCCAGGCTCGCGGCATTGTCGGCCATCACGCCCGCCTGCAGAGTCCAGATCCCCGCTGCCTCGGACGCTTCGATCAGGGCGCCGAGCAAGACCCGCCCCACGCCGGCGCCCCGCGTGCGCTCCGCCACGTAGACGCTCAATTCCGCCACCCCGGCGTATACGGCCCGTGCGGAGTAGTGGCTCAGCGCCGCCCAGCCCACGACGGCACCGGTGGAGTTGCGGGCTACCAGCCGGCACTCATGGCGATGCGAGCGATCCCAGGCGTCCCAGCTCGGCGCAGAGCGTTCGAATGTCGCGAGGCCCGTAGCAATCCCCTCCTCGTAGATGGCGCGGACCGCCGGCCAATCGGCGGCCTGCATGAGATCGATCGTCGGGCGGTTCATCGCGCCAGTATCGAGCCGCCGCGCCGGCTCTGCATGACCCTCACACTCACCCCACTCGAACATGCAGCATGGCGGTCGGGCGGTACTTCGCTACTCTTGCACCATGTCCACGCTTCATCCGCAGGTCGAGCGCCTGCGGCAGGCCCGCGATCGTCTCGTCCGGCTGCGCGGCCGAGTCGAGATTACCGAGCCGGCTCCCGAGGAGTTGCCGCGCTCGCGCGAGTGGGTGGCCCGCGAAACCCTGGCCCACATCGACGAGATGCTCCCCTACTGGCTCGGTGAGATCGAGCGAGTAGTCGCCGGGCCGAAGGACGCCGGGGCGAAGGACCCGGTTCCGTTCGGTCGGACCTCGAACGACCTCATCCGCCTGCTTACGGTCGACCGCGACCGAACCTTGCCGGTCGGCGAGTTGTACGCCCGCATGGACGCGGGGCTGGATCGGGTCGTGCGCCGGCTGCTCGAGTACGACGATCGGCAATGCGCCAAGCGGGGCCTGCATCCGCAGCGCGGCGAGATGACCGTTCAGCAGATCGTCGAGGTCATGCTCGCAGGCCACATCGAGGAGCACTGCGAGCAGCTCACCGTCTCGCTCGACCCCGGGATCGCAGCAAGGGCTTGACGCCCGCGCCGACCCGCGTCCGTCAGCCGGGCCTGGGCCCGCGACCCTTCTCCTTGAGGATGGCCCGCAACATGAACGCGACGTTGGCCGGCCTTTCCGCCAGGCGGCGCATGAAATACGGATACCACTCCTGGCCGAACGGGACGTATATCCGGACGGTGTAGCCCCTGGCCGCGAGCGAACGCTGCAGGTCGCGCCGGATGCCGTACAGCATCTGGAACTCGAAGCGTTCCGGGCCGATGCGCTCGCGCTCCGCGATCTCGATGGCGCGGGCAATCAGGTTGGGATCGTGCGTGGCGATGGCCGGGTACGTGCCTGAGATCAGCAGGCGCTCCATGAGGCGCACGTAGTTCAGGTCGACGGCCCGCTTCGAGACGTAAGCCACTCCGGCGGGCTCGGCATAGGCGCCCTTGCAGAGTCGCACACTGCCCCCAACCGCGCTGATCCGGTCCACGTCGGCCGCGCTCCGGCGCAGCGCGGACTGGATCACGACCCCGGTCTTTGGGTAGCGCTCGTGGGCTTCCCGCCAGATCTCCAGCGTGGCGTCGGTCTGGACGTGGTCCTCCATGTCGATGCGCACGAAGCCGTCCACCGCCCGGGCCGCGCCCAGGATCCGCGAAACGTTCGCCCGGCACAAGTTGCGGTCTATGTCGAGGCCCATCTGGGTCAGCTTGATGCTCACGTTGGCGTCGAGGCCTCGAGCCGAGAGTGCGGCGAGTGCAGCCACGTATCGATCCGCGGCCGCAGATGCGAGCTCAGGCGACGTGACCGACTCCCCCAGGACATCCACAGTGGCGTGCAGGCCGGCCCGATGGAGGCGCGAGATCGCCGCGAGGCCTTCGTCGAGCGTCTCCCCGGCGACAAAGCGGGCGACGACCGACCGAGTCAGCGGACTGGCGACGGCCACCCGGGCGAGCGACTGCCGATGCGACAGCGAGATGAATAACGAGCGCATCGTCCGGCTCGGCATGGCCCGAACGCTCTCTACCAGGCCCATATGGTTCAGCCCTCGCTCTTGGATTCGGCCGCATCCGCTTCGCGCGCGAATTCGGCCACTTTAGCGGCTTCTTCGCGCTGGAATTCCCGCAGCCGGCCACGGCGATGGGCTTCCACGGCCGCGCGGATGAGAGCTATCGGCGGCGAACCCACGAGTCCGCCCTCCGAGTCGCGATACAACCGGCAACCGAGCGCGACCGGCAACTCCGGCCGCGGATCGACGTCTTCGCCGTTTATGCGAATCGTGGGCGATCCCTGGAAGCCGAGGAATTCCGCATCGTCCTGGCTCGTGACGAAAATCAGTTGGATCGGGACTTCGATGATGCCTTTGCGGAGGACGGCCTCGAGGTCGCGCTGGGCCTGCTCCAGGTGGGCACAATCCTCTACCGCGAGCAGTTCCACCTGAATGTCGGACACGCCGGCAGACTACATCGGCCGGCCCCAAGAGGTGGAACGATCGACCGTAGGTTGCGGTCAGGCCTCGGTGGCTCGCCGCCAGGGCTCGATGAGAACGTCGTGGGACGCCTCGTCCAGCCGACTGCCCAGCGCCACCGCCAGGGCGGCGTCGACGATCGCCTCGCCGGCCTCCCCCTTGATCTGCAGCCAGGTGATCTGATCGGTGAAGGTGTACGGCACCACGTTCGATCCGCGCGAGGCCCACGCGAGTGCCTTGCCTCGGACCCGGTCGATCTCCCCGGTCAGCCCCTCGGCTGCGCCGACGGCTCGGACCGCCGCCCAGGCTTCCTGATGTGCAGCGCCGTCGGTCGATTGCCAGGCCGCGCGCATGCCGAGCAGCTGCCCTTCGTCCAGGTGGTCGAGCTTATCGAAGAACGCGTCCATCTCCTGCGTGTCGAGCAGATCTACTCCGCTCCGGCGTCGCCACATTCGCCCGGTTCCTCCTCAGTCTTCGTCGACCTGGTCGAGCAGATGACGCTTCAGGAAGTCGAGGCAGCGCTTCCAGGCATCGCGCCGGTTCTCGCGCTTCTGCCAGCCGTGGGCTTCCTCGTCGAACCAGTGGACCTGGTAGTGCTTGCCCTCGATCTCGAGCGC
>CAZRUC010000105.1:0-7589 GCA_964603175.1 uncultured Anaerolineaceae bacterium | reverse complement strand
GACTAGCTGTTCTGGCGGCCCTGGGCCTGGAGCTTGGCCCAGGTGTCCTTCAGGGTGAGGGTCCGGTTGAAGACCGGATGGTTCGGCGTCGAGTCGCGGTCCGGGGCGAAGTAACCGAGACGCTCGAACTGCACGGTTTCGCCTATCGGGAGCTCGGCGAGCGTCGGCTCCACCATGCAGCCCTGGAGCACCGTCTCGGAGTTGGGGTTCAGGTCCCCGAACAGGTCGCGATCGTCCGCCCCGGGGTCCGGGCAGCTGAACAAGTGGTCGTACAGCCGAACCTCGGCCGCCATCGCGTGCGAAGCGGAGATCCAGTGGAGAGTGGCCTTGGGTCGGCGGCCGTCGGGTGAGTCGCCGCCGCGCGTCGCCGGGTCATATGTGCAGCGCAGCTCCACCACTTCCCCCGCCGCGTCCTTGACGACCTCGCGACACGTCACGAAGTACGCGGAGCGCAGCCGCACCTCGCGGCCCGGGGCCAGACGGAAGAACTTCGCCGGCGGCTCCTCCATGAAGTCGTCGCGCTCGATCCACAGCTCACGCGTGAATGGCACCTTGCGAGTGCCTGCCGACGGGTCCTCGGGGTTGTTGACGACGTCCATCTCCTCGACATCGCCCTCGGGATAGTTCTCGATGACCACCTTGAGCGGCGCCAGGACGCCGAAGCGGCGCGCGGCTTTGCGGTTCAGCACGTCGCGGACGGCATGCTCGAGCTGGCCGACCTCGACCACGCTGTCGCTCTTGGCCACGCCGATCACCGCGGCGAAGTCGCGTATCCCCTCGGCGGGGAAGCCGCGGCGGCGCAGGCCCGAGAGCGTGGGCATCCGCGGGTCGTCCCAGCCCCGCACCAGCCCCTCATTGACCAGGCGCAGGAGGATGCGCTTGGAGAGGACGGTGTAGGTGATATTCAGCCGCGCGAACTCGATCTGGCGTGGGCAGGAGGGAACCGGGAGGTTCTCTATGAACCAGTCGTATAGGGGCCGGTGAGACTCGAACTCGAGCGTGCAGAGCGAGTGCGTGATCCCCTCGATCGCGTCGGACTGGCCGTGGGCGAAGTCGTACATCGGGTAGATGCACCATTTGTCGCCGGTGCGCGG
Source organism: uncultured Anaerolineaceae bacterium (assembly GCA_964603175.1). Classification (GTDB taxonomy): domain Bacteria; phylum Chloroflexota; class Limnocylindria; order Limnocylindrales; family CSP1-4; genus Fen-1039. The sequence continues at coordinate 6,495 of CAZRUC010000105.1, read as the reverse complement.
ATGTTCGGCGTGCAGGATTCGGTACAGCGCGGGGTCGCGCAGGTTGATGTTCGGAGAGGCCATGTCAATCCGGGCGCGGAGCACTCGCGCCCCGTTGGGGAATTCGCCCTTCCGCATCCGATCGAAGAGGTCGAGGTTCTCCTCGACCGTCCGGTCACGCCAGGGGCTGTTCCGGCCGGGCTCGGTGAGCGTGCCGCGGTGCTCGCGGATTTCGTCGGCCGACAGGTCGTCGACGTAAGCCTTGCCGGCCTCGATCAGGTAGACGGCCCACTCGTAGAGCTGGTCGAAGTAGTCGGACGCGAAGTAGAGGTGATCGCCCCAATCGAACCCGAGCCAGCGTACGTCGGCCTGGATGCCGTCGATGTACTCCTGCTCTTCCTTGATCGGGTTGGTGTCGTCGAAGCGCAGGTGAGTCCGGCCACCGAACTCGAGCGCGACGCCGAAATCGAGGCAGATCGCCTTCGCGTGGCCGATGTGCAGGTGGCCGTTCGGCTCGGGCGGGAAGCGCGTGACGATCGTCTTGTGCCTGCCGTCCCGCAGGTCGGCGGCCACGATCTCACGAATGAAGTCGCCTCGTTCGGGCGAGGTGGTTGTCTCGATGCTCACGAGGACAAGAATACCCGGGATAGCCGCGTACCGACTGGCCAGGCCTACCCGACCGGGCGCCCCATCAGTTTGCCTGCCATTCTCCGGACGGCGTCTGCGTCGCTCGCCGCGAGGGCGCCCTTCGCCAGATCCGCCAGCTCGGCGCGCGTGACGGCGGAGAGCGCGGCGCGGATACCGTCGAGCGAGCCCGCGTCGGCCGACAGCTCGTCCACGCCCAGGGCCACGAGCACGAGCGCTCCGGCCGGGTCCCCCGCCAGCTCGCCGCAGACGGCGACCGGGATGCCGGCTTCGTCCGCTCCGGCCACAACGGCGCTGATGAGCCGCAGAACGGCGGGATGGAGAGCGTCCTGGAGATGGGCGAGCGCCGGATTGCCGCGGTCCGCGGCCATAGCGTACTGCGTCAGATCGTTGGTTCCGATCGAGAAGAAGTCGACCATGCGCGCCAGTTCGGGGGCGAGAAGCGCGGCCGAGGGGATCTCGACCATGACGCCGGTGACCATCTTTGCGGGGAGCGGGTCGCCGACGGCGGACGCTGTGATCCCCGCCGCGGCGCGCGCCTCGTCTCGCAGGTCGAGCAGCAGCTGTGCGTCGGCGAGCGTGGCCACCATCGGCGCCATGACATGCGGCGTGACACCGGCCAGACCGGCGGCCCGCCAAACGGATCGCAGCTGCGTCAGCAACAGCTCGCGTGAGCCGGCTGCAGCCAACCGGATGGCGCGGACGCCGAGGAACGGGTTGGCTTCCGCGGGCAGCTTCAGGTATGGCAGCGCTTTGTCACCGCCGATGTCGGCCAGGCGGATGACGACCGGTCGATCGGGCCCGAAAGCCTCGAACGCAGCCCTGTAGGCGGTCACCTGCTCGGCTTCGGTCGGTGCGGTCTGGCGCTTCATGAACAGGAATTCCGTCCGGAACAGGCCCACGCCCTCGGCGCCAACCTCGAGTGCGCGGGGAGCGTCTTCGGGGCTGCCGATGTTGGCCAGCAGGATGACCCGCTCTCCGTCGGCGGTGGCACACGGCCGGTCACGCAGCTCGGCGGCGGCGAGACGCGACTTCGCCAGCACGTCGGCGCGCACGCCGAAATCGGCCAGCTCGTTCGAGTCCGGGTCGAGCACAACCTCGCCGCTGCCGCCGTCGACCGCCACGACCATGGCGGAGCCGGCGGCCGCCACCAACCCCTTCGCGCCCACGATCGCCGGAATCCCAAAGCCCCTCGCCAGGATGACGGCGTGCGCCGTGACCGAGCCGCCTTCGAGGGCCACGCCCAGCAGCAGCCCGGGCGGTATTTCCGCGGCGACGGACGGCGGCAGGTCGTCGGCGATGGCCACCGACGGAACCTCTGGCAGCGGCACGTCCTCGCCGAGCAGGATCCGGACTATGCGCTCTCCGACATCGCGCACGTCGGCGGCGCGGGCCGCCAGCAACTCGTCGGGCAGGGCCGCGAGGGTCGCGGCTGCTGCGGCCGCGGCGGAGCGCACGGCGGCCACGGGTTCCTCGCCGGCAGCGGCGCGCTCCACAGCCGCGTCCACCAGCTCGGGGTCGGTGGCCATCATCGCCTGAGCCTCGAAGATGCCGGCCTCGTCGGCTCGACCGAGGTCGCGCACGCGGCCGGCCAGCGCCTCCAGCTGGCGAGCGGCCTCGTCGGCGGCGGCGTGAACCACGGCGGCGGGCTCCGCGGCGGCCGCGCCGCCGGCAGCCGCAGGTACGCGGCCCTCCCCCACCGCGCCGGCCACGTAGCGCCACACCGGCCCGACCGCTACCCCGGCGGCGCCGGGCCTACCGACGATGCGCGTTCCCACTTGCCGCCCTCAGCCTGCGACGGCTTCGCCGAAGCCGCCTTTGGCAAGCTCGAGCAGCGCTCCGATCGCGGCTTCCTCGTCCTCGCCCTCGGCCGAGACCTTGATTCGGTGGCCCATCTCGACCCCGCAGCCCAGAACCGCGAGCAAGCTCTTGGCATTGACCGGATTCGTGCCACGAGTCACGTTCTCGACCGACACTTTGGAATGGAAACCCGCCGCCGTCTTGACGAACGTGGCCGCCGGTCGCGCGTGCAGTCCGGACTTGTTGTGCACTTCGATCTCGGCGTCCTGCATCCTGCGGCTCCCTTCAGCCCACGTCCTTGGGCATGTTCGCGGCCTCTTCGGCCGCCGCGACCACGGCCGCCACATCGTCTCCGATCGAGGCTTGCACGGCCGCCACGACCGCGCCTTCGACGAGGGGCCCGCCGCTCAACCGGGTTCGAGCCGCGGTCTCGGGCGAGACCATATCGAGCGCCAGCTTAGCGGCCATCACGGCACTTCCCAGGTCCGCGAGAACGACCACGCCCGCGCCTGCGTCGGCCTGCCCGATCGCCTCGGCGATGCGACCGGCGTCTGTACCGAGCGAGCCGTCGATTGCGCCGCCAGCGGCGATCAACCGCACTTCGCTGCCGGCCATCTGCCCGGCCAGCTCGACCACCCCGTCGGCGATCTTCGCCGAATGCGAGGCGATCACGATCCCCACCAGCGGGTTCATGCCTTGACGGCTACCGGGCGTCCGGCCTCGACGTCGCCGGCTCGATAAGCGGCCTGGAGAATCTCCACCGGATGCTTCGTTCGGACGCCCGTCGCGCCCTCGATCTGCCAGCGGCAGGTCTCCGAGTCGCACGCCGCCTCGGGGGCGCCGCTGGCTCGCACCTTCTCGAAGAGTGGCGAGCCGACCGCGAAGGCGATGTCGTACTTCTCCTTCTTCATGCCGTAGGTGCCGGCCATGCCACAGCAGTCGTGGTCCATGTCCTTGGCCCTGAGGCCCGGAACGAGAGCGAAGAGATCCATGGCCGGCAGGCCGATGCCGTGGCTCCGAAGCTGGCAGGGAGCGTGGTAGGGCAGGTCCTCGTCGAGCCGGCCGAAGCTCGTATCGAGCTTGCCTTGCTCGTGGAGGTCGAGCAGGAATTCGCAAATGTCCCAGGTGGCCTGGGCGACCACCGTGGCGTCGTCGTCGCGGATGTCGAGCATCTCGCGGTACTCCGCCTTGATGGTGTGCGTGCACGAGGTCGACGTCCCGACGATCTTGTAGCCCTTGCGGGCATAGTCGGCCAGGATCTTGATGTTCTCGTTGGCCTTGTCCCGGGCCTCGCCGTAGATGCCGTTGGAGATCAGCGGAAGCCCGCAGCAGACCTGCGGAGGCACGATGACCTGGTAGCCGTTCCGCTCGAGGATCGCGATCGCCGCGTTGGCGACGTGCGGCTCGTAGTAGTTGACTACGCAGCCGTGGAAGTAGACGACAGCCTTGTCCGGAGTGGGCTGCGGCGAGCCGGCGGCTCCGCGACGCTTCTGCCGGCGCTTCCAGGCCGACTGGAAGGTGCGCCGCGAGAAGTTGGGGAACGGGGCCTTGTGATGGATGCCGACGGTCAACTCCATGATTCGCCGGACCGGCCGGTTATGGAGAGCCCAGTTGCCGATCGGCGAGAACAAAACGCCCATGTGGCCCGACAGGTCCGTCTGGCCCAGGCCCCAGTCGCGCAATTTGGGCCGGTGGCCAGCCTTCATCCGGGCTCGCGACTGGCTGTTCATCTCCGCGATCTTGACCCCGGCCGGGCACGCGGCGGTGCACCAGCCGCAGCCGGAGCAGTAGTCCACCGTCATATCCGGGGAGAGCAGCTTGGGAGCGTCCTTGAGCTGCACCGGCTGAGTTCGACCCATCCGGAACCGCGCAGCCTGGGGACCCACGTACTTGGGACCGGGGAACAGGTCGGTAACCCGGGCGACCGGGCACACAGTGTTGCAGACGTTGCACTTGAGGCACTGGTCGGACGAATAGCCGACCTGATCGAGCGAGGCCTCTCGCACCAGCTCCGCGATCGTCATGGCCGAACACTCCCAGATGGCGCGGCCGCTGCGAGTGGCGCCGAGCCCATTGCGGTCAGTGTCCTTGCGGCGTGCCGTCCGCTGGAAATTGCCACGCCGTCTCGGCACCGCTCTCGCAGATACCGCTGGCCGGCGAGCATCGTGCCGACCACCCTGACGTTGTCGAAGATCGGCCTGCCCGCTCGATCCACCGGGCGCAGCTCGGCGTCGGTCCGGATACCCGCTGCCTCCAGCGGATGGCCTGACGGGTCGAAGGCGTCGGGCGATAGCCAATCGGCGAATTCCGGCGCCTCGACCGGCAGCCCGAGGACCATCTCCTCGAGATGCCCGGCGTTGTCGGCGACGATGCCGCCGCCGGCGATGCCGCCGGTCGCGAGGACCAGCGCGCCCGTGCGGAAGGTGGCGGTGCGCACAGCGGCCTCCATGGCAACGGCAATTACCCGATCGCCGGTGCGATCTACCTGGGCCACGGGTTCGCCGATCAGGACGCGGCCGCCGGCCCCGATGAGCGCGGCACGCAGAGCGTTGTAGAGGCGTATTCCCGGCACGCTGGGCTGGACGAGCGGCATCTCGAAAGGTTCCAGCGGCAAACGACGACGGAATTCGTCGAAGACGGCCGCGTGGTCTTTGAGGCCGAGAATCGCCGGCAACGCGACTCGTCCACCGGCACGGACACCGCCACCTTTTCCACCGCTCCGTTCAAGGGCCGAAGCGAACCGGTCGATGGCGGCAGCTCTCCAGCTGCGATCGTCGAATCGACGGGCCAGCTCCATGGCGTTGAGATTATGCCGCGCAGCCAGGCCGGGCAGCTCCACGCTGACCGCGTCGACGCGATCCGGGCCTTGCGCTCCGGACCAGACACGTGGCCGGGACAGGCTGGCCGCAATGGCGTCGGGCCAGAAGTCCTTGAAACCGTCTATCCCGCAGATCACGAGCCGCTCGCCCGGCGTCCACGGCCGCAACGCGGGAGCCTGGGCCGTCGGTAGGATGGCCGCGAGCCGGGTCCCTCCGATCGAGGTCGGGACGAGCTGGAGCGGCGTGTCGAGATCGCCCTGGTAGGCCAATCCTTCAGCCGCGAGCAGGCCCAGGATCCACTCGAGCGCCGCGGCAACGTCGCCCGAAAGGTGCGCGTATGGGTGGCCGGGTATGGCAGCCAACCGCGCGAGTCCGTCTCGGGGAGTGGCAGAGCCGGGCGCCGCGTGTTCGGCGAGTCCGGCGATGTCGAGGCCGCCGCTGCCCCAATGCGTTCCCGCGTGTCCCTTGGCCACGACCTGGACCCGCGCCCCCGACTCTGCGACCGCCAGAGCGGCCGTGAGCCCCGAGAGGCCCGCTCCCACGACGACCACGTCAGCGCTGGGCATCAACAACCTCCCTGGCCGGTTCGGCGGGCTCTCGATCGATCAGCGACTCGACGCCGAGCGCCCCGACGTACATACCCATGACCATCCACAGTTCCTGCAACTGCCGACCGGCCGCGATGGGCCGCGTCCCCTTGAACCGCTCCCGCAGGTAACCGACGATCGCCTGGTCCGCGTCGTCGGCGAGAGCCGCCTCCACGCCCGGCGTTGTGCTCGCCGGCGAGTGCGCCTGGCGCTCGGCCACGAGACCCGCCGCCCGGAACGTACAGAAGCCACCCTGGCACGGCCCCATCCCCAATCGAGTCCCGCGCCGGATGTCGTCGATGCTGCAGGCCGAATGCGTGTCGAGGAAGGCGTTCAGCATCGGACGCGTCACGAACTCGCACTCGCACAGAAGCGCGGCGTCGCCGCCGCCCTCGGCCTCGTGCTCCGCCAACCTGTGCCCGAGCCAATAGGTCTTGCCCGATTCCTGGTTCGGCAGGATCGCGTCGGCCGTGGTGCAGGGCTCGGTCACGCCAAGCTTCGCGGCCACCACGTTTACGGTGTCCTGAGCCATCAATCGGAATGTCGTGAGCTTGCCGCCCACGATCGAAACGAAGTTGTCGACGCCGTCGCGCTGGCCGTGGTCGAGGACCGTGTGGGCACGGGAGACGGCCCGGTTGTCGCTCGCCTGAGCGTCGGCCGGCGGT
>CAZRUC010000104.1:4146-7606 GCA_964603175.1 uncultured Anaerolineaceae bacterium | reverse complement strand
CTACCGATGTTACGCGCAGCCCGCCAGAATGGCGTTTTGGCATGCCGGAAATGGTATGTTACATTCGATTGCGTCAATCGCGGCCCGATGGCGTCACCCAAGGGGAAGCGTCTGCGGTGTTAGAAGTCAACGTCATCGTCGATGACCAACCGATCGGCATAATCTCCCCGCGCCTGTACGGCCATTTCGCCGAGCATCTGGGCCGGTGCTGCTATGGCGGGTTGTGGATCGGACCCGATGCGGGAGGCGCGCAAACGGAGGGCTTTCGCTCCGACGTCCTGGCGGCGCTGCGCGAGCTGGGGGTGACGATGATTCGCTGGCCGGGCGGCTGTTATGCCGACCACTACCACTGGCGCAACGGCATCGGCGCGCCGGCCACGCGGCCCACCACGCTGGGTATGTCGTGCGGCGAGCAGGTCCCCGATGACAACTCACTCGGAACCCACGAGTTCCTACGCCTGTGTGAGATCCTCGGAGCCGAGCCATATCTGGCCGGCAACCTGGGCACGGGCTCGGTTCAGGAACTGTGCGACTGGATCGAGTACGTCAATGCCTCGGCGGCGACGACACTCACACGAGAGCGGGCTGCGAATGGGCGGCAGGCGCCGTGGGACGTTCGACTTTGGGGCATCGGCAACGAAAGTTGGGGTTGTGGCGGCCGCTTCGATCCGGTCGCCTACGCTCATGAGTACCGGCGTCATGCCGCCATGGTCCGGCACGTGGATCCAGGCGCCGAGCTGGTTGCGGTGGGCATGGAAGACGACGGCCTGCCGGAAATGAGCATGGATCCGGCTTGGAACGCGAAATTCCTGGAGGCGCTCGGACCCGACGTCGATCTGGTCGACCACCTGTCGGTTCATCGGTATTGGGTTCACGGGGGCCCGGAGGAAACCTTTGACGAGAGCGACTACTACGCCCTTCTCGACGAAGCGGACGGGACGGAGAGGCTGATCGAACGCACGGCACGGCTCCTCGCCGGCGCGGCCAAACCCGGGCACCCGATCTCGGTAGCGCTCGACGAATGGGGTGTGTGGCACCCAGAGGCGCGCGATTGGGGACCGGGCGACGTCGCTCGGCGCCGGCCCGCGACCTTCGAGCAAGCCAACACGCTCCGCGATGCGCTGGCGGCAGGAGCCGCTTTCGAGGGCTTCCACCGCCAATGCAGCGTTCTCTCGATGGCCAACGTCGCTCAGATCGTCAACGTTCTCCAATCTGTGCTCGTGACCGAGGGGCCGGTTTGCGTGCGAACTCCCACCTATCACGCCTTCGCGCTCCATAAGCCGCACATCGGGTCGAAGGCGTTGCGGGTTGAGGTCGAACCGAGCGTGCACGAATCCGCAGGCCGGTCGGCAATGAGCGCGACCGCCTCGACCCGCGACGACGGCGTGGCGGTGACTCTGATCAATCGCGATTACAGAAGGCCGGTGGTTGCTAACATCAGCGTTGCCGGCATCGTGTCTTCGAGTTGGGTTCTGTCGGCCGACTCGCCCAACGCCGCAAACTCACCGACCGATCCGGAACGGGTGGCTCCTCGGATTCTCACCGTCGAGAGCCAGGGTTCAAGTTCGCACAGAACCACGCTGCCGCCGCACTCAATGGCCACGATCCAATTCGCAGCACGGGGAGCTGAGGGACAGTAATGGCACAACAGCCGAGATCCACCGGCCGCCACGCTGGCGGAGTAGCCGCCAAGAAGGAGCCCCGAGTTGCCGTGGCGGCCGTGAAGTCGCCGGCCGCGGGCCCGATGCGCATTCCCGGCCACATCCCCACGATGCAGGACATCGCCGACGCCGCCGGCGTGTCTCAGAGCACAGTCTCGAGAGTCCTGACCGGAGCTCCAAACGCAATACCCATCAACCCGGCCACGCGTGAGCGGATTCTGGAAGTCGCACGTCAGATGCGGTATCGGCCAAATCCCCTGGCTCGCGGCCTGCGTGGGGCTCGAACGATGCTTCTCGGCGTGATCGTCAGAGAGATCACCGACCCATTCTTCGCCGGCGCGGTCGATGCCATCTCGACGGAGGCCAACCGCCGCGGCTACAACGTGGTGCTGGGCCACGCCCACAGCCGAACCGACGAAGCGATTGCCCTGCGGGCCGTTCTGGAGACGCGCCACTGCGATGCGATTCTCCTGCTCGGGGACACGAGCGATCAGCCACGTCTCCTGGAAGAGCTGCGCGACTCCAACTTCCCCGTTGTGGCCCTGTGGCAGGGAATGGCGTCGATGCCGGGAATCTCCGTTATCGACGTGGACAACAAGTTCGGCATCAACGCGCTGATGGACCACCTCCTGGGACTCGGGCATCGCAAGATCGCGTTTATCGGCGGCGCATTCGTCGAGGGCCGCTTGATCGGGGACATCGGCGAGCGCCGGGTGGCCTTCCTCGAGCGGTTGTCGGCCGAAGGTCTCGAGTTGCCGGAAGGCTTCGTGTGCGACGCCCAGAACACCTTCTCCGGCGGTTCGGGTGCACTCGGGGCGCTTATGGCGCTTCCGGAGCGGCCGACCGCCGTAATCGCCACCACGGACGTATTGGCCATCGGCGCCTTGCACGCTGCGGGCCACATGGGCCTCGCGGTACCGGGCGACGTCACCATCGTCGGTTTCGACGATCTACCGATCGCGGAATACACGACGCCTTCGCTGACGACGATATGCATGCCGATTGCCCAGATGGCGGCCGCGGGAGTCGGCGCGGCCGTGGACGGGGACCACGATCGAGACTCGGTGATCCTCCAGGTCCTGAAGCCGCAGCTCGTGATACGTGAGTCCTCTGGGCCGGCCCGGGTCGGTTGATTTATTCGACCGTCACCGTCGCGAAATAGTGGGTGCGAGCTACGAGGGGACGGACGGGCCCGACCACCTCGATGGAGGCTGAGCACGATAGATCGGTAGAGGACGAGCCTGCCATGACGGTGGTTCGCCCCGGCTCGATCCGAAGCCGCCCGTCGACGCCGGTGAAAGCCAGTTGCTCGACGGAAATCCGGAACCGCACCGTTCGCGCTTCGCCCGCAGCCAGGTGGACCCTGCGGAACCCTCGCAATTCCTTCACCGGCCGCGTGACGCTGGCCTCTTCGTCGCGAAGGTACAGCTGGACGACCTCGTCTCCCTCTCGCTCGCCGACGTTCGCTACTACGACGCTGGCCTCGAATTCGCCATCGACGGCCAAGCTCGGACGATCCAGGGCCAGGTCGCGGATCTCGAAGCGGGTGTAGGACAGCCCGAAACCAAACGGCCAGAGCGGCTCGTTTGAGCCATCGACGTAAGGGCCCTGCCAGTTGGACTTGCCTCCGGAGGGCTTGTGACCGTAGTAGATCGGGATCTGGCCGGAATGCCTGGGCACGGTGATAGGCAACTTCCCGCCCGGGTTGGCGGCGCCGAAGAGGATATCGGCGATGGCTTCGGGGCCTTCCTCGCCGGGAACCCAGGCGTGGACGATTGCTGCGCACTTGGCCGCGGCAG
>CAZRUC010000104.1:0-4046 GCA_964603175.1 uncultured Anaerolineaceae bacterium | reverse complement strand
CGGATCGCGTCGAGGATCGTCGCTCGGCCGGCAAGCTCGTCCACGACCGTGAGCCCGTCGGGGAGCGCGGTACCAAAGCCGCCCATCTCCAGGAGCGCCTCGATATGGGCGGCATGGGCGTAGTCGCCGAGCAAGTTGCGGGCACTGTCGGCGTTGGGACCGATCACCGCGACGGTGCGCAGGCCCGGCCGGAGCGGCAGGCTGCCGTCGTTGGCGAGCAACACAATCGAGCGGCGCGCGATTTCCCGCGCCAGCAATCGGTCTTCCGCATAGGGCAGCACCGCGGCGTCCGGCTGCACGAAAGGATCCTCGAACAGCCCGAGCTCGAACTTGGCCCGCAGGACTCGCGCGACGGCGGCGTCGACGGTGGCTTCCGAGACTCGCCCCGAGGCGACGGCATCCGCCAGAGGGCCGGCGAAGAATGCGAACGTCGGGAGCTCAACGTCGACTCCCGCTTCGAGGGCCATCGCGGCAGCCTCGGAGCGGTCTTGCGTCATGTGGTGGGAGCCGATGATCTCGTCGACACCGAAGTAGTCCGAGACCACCATGCCATCGAAGCCCCAGCGGTCTCGAAGCACGTCGGTCAGCAGGAACCGCGACGCTACGCACGGCAGGCCGTCGACATCGTCGTAGGCGTGCATCATCGAGCGGATGCCTGCCTCGCGGACCGCGGCCTCAAAGGGAAACAGGAATGCATCGTCCAGCTCCCGGCCGCCGATGTGCGACGGGGCGTGGTTCAGTCCACCCTCGGGCAGCCCATGCCCGACCATGTGCTTGCCGGTGGCGATGACGTGCTGAGTGGGGCCGCCCGCGTCCTGGAGCCCGTGGACGTAGGCGGCCCCGAGAACCGCAACCAGATACGGGTCTTCTCCGTAGGTCTCCTCGACTCGACCCCACCGAGGGTCGCGAGTGATATCGAAAATTGGGGCGAGTACCTGGTGCGCACCGGCGGCGCGTAGCTCTCGGCCGAGGCGGGTCGCCATCTCGCGTACCAGGTCGGGATCCCAGGCGGCCGCCTGACCTAGCGACTGCGGGAAGCAGACCGACTCGCGGGCGAGGAGCCCGTGGAGGCACTCCTCGTGGACGATCACCGGAATGCCCAGACGCGTCTTCTCCAGCGCGAAGCGCTGGATCTGGTTGGACAGAGCAGCCACGTCACGCTGGCCGAGGTTCGTCGCGCCGGCAAGACGGGTTATCTGGCCGATCCCAAGGCCGATCAACTCGGTCGCCTTGGCCTCGTCGAATACCTCGTGATCGAGGATCTCGTGCGACCAGTACGATCCGAGTTGCGCCAGCTTCTCCGCCAGCGTCATCCGGCCCAGGAGATCGGAAACGCGCGAGGCTGTGTCGGCCGCCGGGTCTCTGTATGGGGACTCGGCGACCATCAGCCCTTCACCGCTCCGGACGTAAGGCCGCTGACCAGCTGTCGTTCGGCGACTATGTAGAACATGATCGCCGGCATGATCGCTACGACGGTGAAGGCGAGGATGCGGGCCTGGTCGGATACGTACTGGGTGGAGAAGTTCATGACGCCCAGAGGCAGGGTCCACTGGTCCGCGCCGTTGAGCAGGATCAGCGGCAGCAAGAAAGCGTTCCAGGTATTGACGACGGCCAGAACGCTTACGGTCGCCAGCGCCGGGCGAGCGAGCGGTAGCAGTATCCGCCAGAAGAAGCCGAAGGAGCTGCAGCCATCGATCTTGGCCGCGTCCTCGAGTTCCACCGGGATGCTCTTGAAGAACGGGCGAAGGATGATGATCGTGAGCGGCAGCCCGAAGGCAGCCTGGGGAAGCGCGACTCCCAGAAGGTTCCCCTCCAGGCCAATCTGCCGCACCAGGATCAGCAGGGGCAAGATCGCCACGGCCGAAGGAAACAACAGCCCGAGCGTGAACAGCAGGTAGAACGCCTCACGACCCGGGAACACCATACGGGCGAAAGTGAATGCAGCGAGCGAAGCCAGGCCGACCGTCAGACCCACCGCTACGACAGCAATGATGAGGCTGTTGAGTGCCTCCCTCCAGAACACGATCGCGTTCGCGCCGAACATTACATCGGTGTAGTTGGACAAGACCCACGGGCTGGGAATCAGCGACAACGGATCGCCGACGAGCTGGCCGTTGTCCTTGAACCCGCCCAGGACCGCGTACGCGATCGGGATGAGGATGACGCTGGCCACGACCACCAGAATCACGTAGCGGATGAAGCTCGACGAGCTCCCGACGACGAATCGGACAAATCGGGCGCGCTTGGTCTTTCGCTTGGCCGCGCTGGCTTTCCGTGCCGCGGCGGATAGCGTCGCAGCCGTGGCAGCCGCAGTGTCGACGGTGGTCGTTTCGTTGGTCGTCATCGTATTACCCGTTATATGCCGTGACCGCGCCCTCGATGTCCCGCCGCAGCACGAAGCGCTGGTAGGCGAGTGCGAGAGCGAGGCCGAAGAGGAAAAGGATCACAGCGAAGGCACTTCCGTAACCCAACTGCGAGTTCTTGAAACCGCTCTTGAACATGGCAGTCGCCATCGTGTTCGAGGCATTCAGCGGTCCGCCCGCCGTCATCACCCAGACCATGTCGAACAGCTGAAGCGAGCCGATCATCGACAGGAAGATGGACACCCGCAAGGTCGGTCCGATGAGGGGCAGGGTGATGTAGCGGAATACCTGCAGTCGGCCGGCGCCGTCGATCATCGCCGCCTCCTCGAGTTCGCGAGGAATCCCCTTCAGGCCGGCCAGGAGCAGGATCATATGGAAGCCGAAGTACTTCCAGGAAATGATGACGAACAGCGTGATCATCACGAAGTTCGGATCGCCGAGCCAGTCCTGGATGAGCCCTCCCAGGCCCGCGCTCTTCATGCCGCTGTCCACCAGCGACCCAGGCTGGAGCATTAGCGAGAAGACGACGCCCGTGATCGCTTCCGAGATGACATAGGGCAGGAAGAAGATCAACCGGAATATCCCGCGTCCCCGGAAGCGCCGATTGAGCAGCGTTGCGAGAAAAAGCGAGAAGGGAATCTGGATCGCCAGTGACAGGACGATGATGAGGATGTTGTTGGAGAGGGCCGTCTTGAAGATGCTGCTGTCGAATGCCGTCTGGTAGTTCTTCAGCGCGACGAAGTCGTCGAGCGGCTGCAGCCCGTTCCACTTGTACAGGCTGTAATGCGCGGCCTGCACCACCGGCAAGAGCACGAACAGGGCGAACACAAACACGGCCGGTAGAAGGAAGAGGACGATGGTCAGCCACTTGGTACGGAACTTGCTACCCGCCCGCGGTAGGGCCTTGACTGTACTCATCGGGTCCTCACCTACCAGGGAAGCCGAGCGGGCCGGCGTGGGCCGGCCCGCTCGATTGTCGCTTGACTGTGACCGAAGCGGTGATGCCTATTGCGCCGCCGCGGCGTCGGTGATCGCCTGGCAGACCTTGGCCGGCGTCGACGCGCCATCGAACAGGGCGATGGTCGCCTCGTTGATCGCAGTGCCCATGGCCGGAGAAGTTGCCTGGTCGAGGTAGAGCTGCATGAAGGTGGCCTTCGAGCGACCCGCAAGGACCGCCTGGAGGTTGGTGTCGGTGACGGTGGCTTCAGTCCCGACGATCGGCGACATGCCGATGTTGGAGCTGTTGATCTTGTTGGCGTTGTACTGGCTGTTGAAGAACTTGAGGAAGTCGAGGGCTTCGGGGGAGGCGTTCTTGCCGACGGCGATGCCGTTGCCGCCGCCGACTCCGTCAGTGGCAGCGCCCTTGCCGTTCGCGACGGTCGGGAACGGGAACCAACCGAGGTCGGTGCCGATGCCCTTCTTGGTGGTGCTGTCTGCATTCTGTACGGACGGCGCCCACTGGCCCATCACTTCCATTGCAGCCTTGGCGTTGCCGACTGCGGCGGCTTCGTTGTCATAAGTTGCGCCCTTGAAACCATCCTGATAGGGATTCAGGGCGTTGAGCTTGACAACCTCGTCGCCGGCCGCCGTGCAGGCGGGGGTATTCCAGTTGCCCGTCTGGACCATCTGGGCCATGGCGTCGCCGCCGCCGATGCGGAGGGCGAGGTACGTCCAGAGGTGCAT
>CAZRUC010000103.1:0-7642 GCA_964603175.1 uncultured Anaerolineaceae bacterium | reverse complement strand
CGGTCCCGCTGGCGAAGCCGCCGTTGGCGCCGGTGCCGGTGGTCGAGATGGTGCCCCCCGTCACGGTGATCGTGCTGCCGCCGGTGGCGAGGACGCCCGCGTTGAGCCCGGCGAAGGAGGAGTTGTCGCTAGAACTTGTGTTGCCCGACGTGATGACGGTCGCGTCCGAGAGGGTGAGCGTGCCGCCGCCGCTGACCAGGACGCCGCTCTCGTCGGCGTTCGTCGCGGTGTAGGTCTCGCCGGTCTTGGTCTCGCTGCTGCCGGTCTGACTGTAGGCGCCGGTGGCGGTGCTCGCGAGGGCCGTCGAATCCGAGCCGCCGCCGGCCCCGGGTGCGCCGCCGGGTGCGCCGCTGGGTGCGCCGCCGATCGCTGTCGAGCCTGAGGCGGTCGCCGTGGTGGCCGTGGCCGCGGTGACACTCCCGTTCAGTGTGGACGTGGCGGCGGTCGTCGCGCTTCCGCTGCAGCCGGTCGCGATCACCAGGCTGACCGCCATGGCCAGCAGGACGCCGGCGTGCCGGATCCCGGTCCGGATGCGGGTTCGTGGGGTCGTCGTCGAGTCGTTCATCGTGGGGCTCCACTGGTGGTTGCGGGCCGGGCGGACCGCGTCTTCGGGATCGCAGACGCATCTTCGGATTGCCTACCTTTCGCCTGGGTTACCGGCTCCTCGCCTAATTCGCACCTGCGGGCGGACGTCTGCAACGGTGTCGAGCTGTGCCGGGTCAGGAGCCGGGTCGGAGTCGCCGGGCTACCAAGCCAGGCCAGAGCGTTTCGGAGGCGCTCGAACTCGGTTGCGGGCTCGCACCGTTCGTATCCTGCTGCCGAAGCCAGCTGCCACGGAAGCTCCGAGCGGTTGCCATATCCCGGTCCTTACGCCCCTGCGCCGATCCGCGCTTCGGCCGGGATGGGCGTACGAGCGCCCAGACGCGGAGATCCCACTCCCTTCACCAGCAGGTAGAGGGCCATCCACATCTCCCCGAGGGTGGGCGGGATGACCAGGAATGGGTTGACCTGCTTGCCGAAGTCGGGGACCAGGAACAACAGGAGCATGTCCACCAGGTAGCAGATGCCCGCCACGTTGAGCATGATGCCAAGCGCCTTTGGGAACATCCCCGATCTGTAGGCGAGATACCCGAGCGGCATCAACCACAGGCCGAAGAAGATCTGGGCGATCAGGAACCCGTAGTGCTGGATGTCGAGCAGGAGCAGCACGAGCGCATTCGATCCCGAGACACCGAGGGCGGTCGCGTACGACCCGTCGGTTGCGACTCGCACGGCGACGAACTCAAAGACATCATTAAGGCACACGATGGCGGCCCCGATGCCAACGAGGATCACCATGGCCCGACCCGCGTTCTCACCGACGTGCCGGAGCAACACGTACAGCGCCATGGCGAGGAAGACCCATTCCGTCGCCTGGAACAGGTCCGCGACCACGCCGAGGCGGACGAGTCCGGCGTTCGCCAGCACATTGGCGGCTGTGGTGGCCGCGTCACCGGGCGCGTACATCCTGGTAGCCACGAACCCGTAGGCGAACCCTGCAACGACGGCATTGATGAGATAGAGGAGCCCGGCGATTCGCGCCAGGCGCTTGGTTGACGTCACGTTTCCTCCTTCGGGGACGGCAGCGTTCAGTGCCAACCTCCGTGCGCTTTACGATGTAAAGTTGCCAGGCTCGACTTTACGATGTAAAGTGTCCTGTGTCAAGCCCCGGTCTCACGGCCAAGTCGGAGCGACAGGAGGCGCGAGATGGCAACGCACACAGGGAAGGCAACCCTGCGCCGCGCCGCACTGAGCCGGGAGCTGGTGCTGCAAACGGCCTTCAGGCTCGCGGACCAAGGCGGGCTCGAGTCACTGAGCATGCGCAAGCTGGGTCAGGAGCTCGGGGTCGAGGGGATGGCGATGTACTACTACTTCGCCAACAGGGAGCAGATCGTCGATGGCATCGTCGATCTCGTTTTCGCCGAGATCGATCTCCCTTCCGGCGACAGCGACTGGAAGTCCGCCATGCGCCTCCGCGCGATCTCGCTCCGCGACGTCCTCCTGCGTCATCGCTGGGCGATCGGCCTGATGGAGTCGCGCAGGAACGGCGGTCCGGCGAACCTGCGACACCATGACGCGGTGATCGGCAGCCTGCGGGCCGGAGGCATGGACGTGGAGATGACGGCCCACGCGTACTCGCTCCTGGACAGCTACACCTACGGCTTCGCGCTGACCAAGATGACTCTCCCGTTCGACACGGGGGAGGAGATCGCCGAAGTGGCGCAGGGCATGCTTGCGTCATTCGACGCCAACGACTACCCACACCTGGTCGAGATGATGGGACATGCCCTGAAGCCGGGATACGACTATCTCGACGAGTTCGAGTACGGCCTCGATATCATTCTCGACAGCCTAGGGATCGCCCTGGCATCTTCGCGTAGCTAACGGGCCACCAAGGGCGAGACGACGTTGGCCGGGCACACGGACCGCATTTCGCCACTTCGTCGCAGAGGGCGTCCAGATGCTGGTGCGATCGGATGGGCCCCGAGCGTAAGATTGGCCTTCGGGCGCTGACCCCGGGTCGATTTCTAGCGCCAGCGAGTCGGACGACATCAACCCACCGCCGCAAGGAATCGAGGGAACACGCCGTGGCAAAGAAGAAGAAAGACGTCGAGCGGACGCCGAAAGTCGGAGTCGCCCCTAAAGAGCTCAAGCGCCAGCTGCTCAAACTTGGGCGCGGCTTGGAGACTGCCCAGAAGCTCGAAGCTAAGCGCACCCGGCAGCTGGACAAGGTCCGCCTGCGTGGCGAGGCATATCAGGCATCGATACTCGCCTTGCAGGGACCAGCCAGCCAACCGGCCGAAGGTGGACCACAGGCTTACTGCATGCGTGAGAGGCGGACCGTCGTTGTCACTGACCCGGTCGCAATAGTGATGCGCAACGGTCGAGGTGGTGTGTCTGGGACCTGCGCGAGCTGTGGCGCCAAGGTGGTGACGATGGCTCGCAAGGCGGTCGCTCTCGGCGAGGGCGACGGAGTTCCCTCGCCCGAGGCCTAAAGGACGGATGGCGTCGACAAGGACGAGCCGCCGGTTTCGGACCTTCGCCAGACTCTACGGCTCTACGTAGCCGCTGGACGGTGCGCCGGATGGGCAATTCATCCTTTCAATCTCACGCCCGCTGCAGATGACTGCGCTTCGGATCATCGCTGTACCTGAGACCGAAGCCGAGGGCACGGTCCATCCCGGTGTGGGCCACGAGAATCGCTCCAGTGACGGCAAGGGCGGGAATGTTCAGGGCCACTCCGGCTCCGAGCGCCAGTAGGGCCACCGCGAAGTTGTGAATGAGGTTGTATGTGAAGGCCCCCAGGGCAGGTCCTCGAAGAAACCCGACCATCGAAATGTCCGGGAGAACCAGGAGCGGGATCAACCAGAGGAAGTTGCCACCGATTTGCTGAAATAGGGCGATGCCGGCTGCGAGGGCGGCGATGCCCTCCAGACGAAGCCAGAAACGGGCGGTGTTCGGGAGCTTCATCGGGACTGGCCGCCGACGCGACCGGCAGGCATCAGAAGCGATGGCGTCAGTGACTCGATCTTCCCGGCCTCGATGAGGCTGTGAGCCGACACCACGACCACCCAGAGCATGAAGGCGCCGATCGTGATCCTCTCGAAAAGCCCCATGACGTCAGTGCCGATGCTGGCGACGGCCGCTGGCGCCGATACGAACAAGAGTACCGCGGTCGCGAATGAGTACTTCGAAAGCCCGCGGAACGCCGGCTCTCGGCGGAACGCGAAGCCGTACAAGATGGCCGTGGCCACTGTTAGCAGCGAGCTCACGCTGGCGAGAACGATATGCATGGACCCGGCCGCAGTGGTCGCCGACCCGACGCTGTCCATGCGGAACAGTGTTACCTGCCCGATCCCGGACAGCCCTCCGATAGCAAACAGCGCAACGGCGACCTTGAAGAGCGTCCCGCCCTTGGTCGCACTGAAGATGGCATATGCGAACCCGACCAAGGTCAGGTTGTAGGCGATGTAGATCGGGGCCAGGACGGCCCGGTTGGGGGCCAACGATCCCGTCAGCTCGCTGATCGCGTTTCGGATCTGCGAATACTGTGGATCCAGAATTTCCCCGAGGATTGCCGCGCCCACGTACAGGCCGACTGCCCCGATTCCCAGGGCTCCTACAAACCTCAGTCGTTTGCCAATCATCAATCGTTCCTCCTATTCGGACAGAGCTAGCCGCGGACGGGGCGGGAAGAACCTGTTTCGTCGCGCGAGTCGAAAACATCGACCGAGACCAGCGTCAGGCCGAGGTCGCGGATTTGGGCGAGGAAACCATGGAGTGCCGCCTGGTCTGGGAGATTGCCCATGAGGACCGTGCTTCCATCAGGTTCTGGTGAGACCGTCAGGCCATCGAACCAGATGGACCATGCCGGGGACAGTTCGCCCAGCACACGGATCCGACAACTCATCTCTCGATCCATTCGGCTCTGCCTCCAGGTCTCGCGGGATTGTTTGGCTACCGCGACACAGAGAAGGCTGAGGCTCAGCTCCGACTCGCGCCTCAATCGATGGGTGGAGACAGGGGGTTGATTTCGGCCAGGCACGCGCCGGTCAGGGGACGAGATTGAGTTCCCGCCCGCGGACGATCGCCTCGACGCGGTTCGCGGCACCGAGCTTGGCGCAGATAGCGTGCATGTGGGTCTTCGCGGTGCTGAGACTCACGAAGAGTTCGGCCGCCACCTGGCGATTGGACCTGCCGAGGGCAACGAGACGGAGAACCTCGAGCTCTCGCACCGTCAGCGCGTCGACAGCTCTGCGAAGGTGAGAATCGGCGGCCACTGCTGCGGAGCGGCGGTTCCGAATCGCCTCGAGCAGAGACTGCGCTTCGCGGAACGTGACGCCCTGGCCCCTGGCCCGAGCCCCATCCACAGCGGACGTCGCCTCTGCCTCTGCCTCGTCGAGCGATCCAACGGCGGCCAACGCCTCCGCAAGAGCGACTCGAACCGAGAGTAGCGCCGCTTCGGGGCTGCCGGCCGGATCGGAGAGGCCGGCCTTGCAAAGATCGACTGCTGCTTGCGCCTGTCCCATGGCGATCCGCATGCGAGCGAGATACGACAGGGCGTGACCCGCCGCAATCCAGTTCCCGCCCTGCCGAAGGAGTGGAACTGCCATTTTGTATTCGATTTCTGCCGCCGCGCTGTCGCCCGAGATACGCAAGGCATGCGCCAGCATGAGCCTCGCGTCGCCTCGAAGAAGGGCGCGGTCGGTCAGCGGCAACGAGTCGGGGACTAGCTCCACAGCTTCACGTGCACGCGCGACGGCCTCTGGGAGGTCGCCCTCGAGCTGAGCGAATCGCGAACGAAGGGAGGCCAGCTGGGACGGTACGACCAGGCGGTCGATCGGGTCGCCCGTGCCGCCGGACTCAAGCGCCCGGTCGGCGTCTTCGATGCGCTCTCGCATGCCTGCACGCTGCCCCATCAGGATGTTCATCCATGCGTAGGCGGCGCTCAGCTGTGGATCGGTGCGGACCATATCGTCCGGAAATGCGTCCAACCATCGCCGCACGGTTCTGAACTCGCCCGAATGTACGAGAGCCAGCCAGTTCGCACGGAACAGCCTGCCGGCTCTGGAGAGGTCGCTTCCTCGCGCTGCGTGCAAGACCGCTTCGTCGATGCTGCCGTGCGCCTCAAACCATGCCGCCGCCCGGGAATGGAGAACTGGGACGAGGCTCGAATCCGCCACCGCCTGGCGGGCGCGCAGGATCTCCGCGAACAGCGCGTGGTATCTGTACCAATGCCGCTCTTCGTCGAGTGGGACAACGAGCAAGTTCGCCTCCTCGATGCGCTGGAGCCGCTCCCGCCCGTCCGAAGTGCCTGCGACCGCATCGCAGAGTTCGCCACTGAGCCGCTCCAGGATCGAAGTCCGCAGCAGGAACTCCTCGAGGTCGTCCGGGAGTCGGCCCAGGACCTCCTCCACGACGAAGTCGAGGACGAATCGGTTGCTCGCCCCGAACCGATCGACCAGCGCGTCGATGTCGGGCCGGCCCCGCAGTGAAAGCGCGGCGAGCTGGAGGGCAGCCGCCCAGCCCTCGGTTCGGTCGGTCAGCGTCGCAACCTGATCGGGTGCGAGTGCGCCTCCCGTTCGTCTCTGAAGCAGCTCGGCGGCCTCGTCGTTGGTGAACCGTAGGTCCGCAGCACGCAGCTCCAGTAACTCACCACGAACTCGGAGCTTCGCGAGAGGGAGCGGTGGGTTGGCCCGCGTCGCGATGACCAGGCAAGCCGTTCGAGGCAGATGGTCAAGCAGGAACCCGACGGCCGAGTGAACAGCGGGCTCGTCGATTACGTGGTAATCGTCCAGGACGACGACCGTGCGGCCGGGCACATCGAGCATGTCCAGGACTCTGCCGAGGACCAGTGCCGGGTCCTGGGGCCCGTCTTGGTTCGCTTCTGCCGGTCCGGACTCACCCGACGCGGGCGTAGTTCCGATCGATCGCACGGCAGCCTCGAGATAGCGCATGAACCGACTCGGTTCGTTATCGCTCGCATCGAGCGAGAGCCACGTCGAAGCGATCTGGGATTGAGTCAGCCAGTCGGCAAGCACAGTCGTCTTGCCGAATCCCGCCGGCGCGGATACGAGGACCAGTCGCGCCGATTCTGCCTCGTCAAGCTGGCGCATTAGCCGACTTCGATCGACACCAGAGGCCGACCGTCGCGGGATCCCGATCTTGGCGGCGAGGAAGCCATCATTCATTCGCGGGGCCAGTGTATCGGTCGAGACCCACGGCCAGCCCGGAGATCGCCATGCCGGCGAAGACGTAGGCCGCCTCCATCGGCGATACGACCTCGTTGTCGGCGCTCACGAGGATGATCTCGCCCGCAATCCATCCCATGAGCAGGACGCCAGCCATAAGCGACACGCGGGGGCCGATCGGCGATCTGCGCACGAGTGTGATTGTGGCCGCGGCAGCGGAACCTCCCACGACGCCGGCGAGGATCAGCCCGGGAGCGACGTAATCGGCGAATGGAGTGCCGGCAAGCCACGAGAGCGGAAACCGTCCGCCCTCGAGGCCGACAGCTAGGGCGATCCCTCCCCCGATCGCGGTCGCGGCGACCAACAGAAGGAGCGCGATGAGCCCGCCCCTTGTCTTGCTTGTGGACACGCGACCAGCCTCCGGCTGCGGTGGAGAACATGGCCTCTCCGGGCCCATCGTCGGGCGGGTGCTGACGCTCTCGCTAGAGCCGGTCGTACTGTCGAATTCAGCCGAGCCGCCGCTCTCGGTGACGTCGGGTCGAAAGGCGCTCCGATCAAGGGGCGGATGCCTGGCTTGGCGCAGGTCAGCCCGCTCCCAACTCCCATGAAGGGCCCGAACGGGTTACCATGTCGCGGTTCCGGGTTCCCACGCCGAGTGGCTTCGTCGTCGGATCAGTTGCGCTACGTGCTCTGTCCGTCGATGAGGACCCGACACGGCCGGATCAGATGCTCGCCAGATCCTGTGTCCGTCTACTGCGACGGCCAGCGTCGGATCAGATGATCGAAACGAGCGTGGACCACTCGCGAACCGCGCGCCCGTAGCTCAGTGGATAGAGCATCTGACTTCGGATCAGATGGTCGGGGGTTCGAATCCCTCCGGGCGCGCCAACACCACAACATGTAGTGGTGTT
>CAZRUC010000102.1:0-7769 GCA_964603175.1 uncultured Anaerolineaceae bacterium | reverse complement strand
TCGGCGATCCATCCTGCCGACGCTCCTGCCGGCTTCCACTTTGCTGGCCGCCGGGCGGCCTAGTCGGCCGCCGCCGGGGACCCATGGGCGGACTGCGCGAACGACCGCTGACTCCGCCACGACCACGTGGAAGCGGGCGCGCTACTCGACTGCGACGCCCGTTTCGGCCGCGGCGCCGGCACGCTCGAGCAGCGAGGCCGCCGTCATCTGGGTTCGATTGATCAGGACTAAGGCGAAGTGGCTGATAACGCGGCGGTCGGCCAGAGAGCGAGCCGTGACCTTCACCATCGGCACGAAGCGGGGATCGGGCGAGTCCACGAACGACACTACGTCCGTCTCCGAGAACAGAAAGACGGTTCCGGTGAGCGTGTGGCCCGGGGTGAAGATGACGAGTTGGCGCGCCGTCCTCTCCATCAGCGGCCGGTCCATGCCGTCCGTGCGACCGGCGGGAGCCGTCGAGATCTCCTCCTGGTTCTGGCCGATGAAGGTGATCTCATCCTGGTTGACCATGAGCTCCGGAACGACGAGGTTGGTCGGTTCGCCGTTGCGACGAAGCAGGCGCGCGTCGGTCAAGCGCACGTAGCCTCGGCCGTGGTTGACCAGGTCCGACAAGCGCGAGAACCGCAGCAGCGAGATCTTGCCGGCGACCCTCAGGTGCGGGCCAACGAGCTCGATGTTCTCGTAACGGTCCTCGGCGCCTGGGCCGGCCCCTCCCAACGGATCGAACCCCGAGGAAACGGTGCCCCAGGCCGACATCGGGTTCCTCCTTGCAAGTGCGGAGAGGCTGTGTCGCGATTGTACGGCACGCGCGCGACTCTGAATTCTGGGGCGCCGCCGTCACCCGACCTCGCTCGCGGGGAGCTCGAACCATAGCCTTGCGCCGCCCTCGACCCGGTTCTCGGCCCCGACGTTTCCCCCATGCGCCTCGGCGAGAGCCCGCACGATCGACAGCCCGAGGCCGCTGGTACCCGGATGGCGGTTCCTGGACGGACCGGCTTGGAAATAGCGCTCGAAGATATGAGGCAACGCGTCGGGAGGAATTCCTGCGCCGGTGTCCTCCACGGCCACGCGGACTATGCCGCTCTGCCCAGCTCCGGGGGCTAGATGCGTGGCGGCCAGCGTGACCGCGCCACCGTGGGGAGTGTGCCGCAGGGCGTTGTCGACCAGGGCGCCGACTATCTGACGCAGTCGGACCGGATCGGCGAAGACTGTCAGGCCGGCGGCCCCGACGACCGTCAGTTCGATTCCCGCGGCGCCGGCCCTTGCCTCGAAGCCGCCCGCGACCGACGAGAGAACCTCAGCCAGATCGAGATCCTTGCAGTCGAGGGGTAGATGGCCGCCTTCAGCCAGACTGATCGTGCGCAGGTCCTCGACGACTCTGGCCAGCACCCGCGACTGGTCTCGGATCGTCTCGATGTGCCGCCGCTCCGGTGCATAGACGCCGTCGAGGATTGCGCTGGAAGTGGCATCGATGACCGTCAAAGGCGTCCGCAGCTCGTGCGCCGTGTCCTGGAGGAATTGGCGGCGCGTTTCCTCGGCCCTCTGGAGGTCGCTCGCCATGGAGTCGAACGTACGCCCCACCCGGCCGAATTCGTCGCTGCGGCCGGCCAGACCCGACCGCTGTGTCAGATCGCCCCGCGCCACTCCGTCGGCCGCCGCCCCCAGACGGTTGAGGGGCCGCACCAGGCGTCCCGCCACCAGCAGGCCGAGTAGCGACGCCAACGCCGCAGCTCCGGCCGCGGCAACTATCAGCCGCAAGATCGTGTCCTGTTGAGCCTGACCCGTCGGAACCTGGGCGGGGGCTTGCTGGCCCTCGCCTGTGTCGCCTTCGCCGGCGATCGTCGCGGTGGCTGCGCTCGACGCGGCCGGGGCGTCGGCCCCCTGGCCGACCTCCGTCTCGAATTCGGAGAAGCCCTGGCTGACGATCCTCGGGACAGCCAGCGCCACGACGACGGCCGTGGCCAGGGCGACGATCGCAAACCCGAGGGCGATCCGCCAGCGCAAGCTCATCGGAGTTCCTGGCCCTGTTCGATCGATCGGGCGGCGCGGTAGCCAACTCCTCGAACCGTTTCGACGTACGACCCGCCGTCCGGCCTGTCCCCGAGCTTTGCTCTCAGGTTCTTCACGTGGCTGTCGATCGTTCGGTCGAACGTGTCGAACGACTCGCCGAAGACTCGCTCGCCGATCTGTTCGCGAGTCCAGACCCGGCCGGGCTGCTCCGACAACGCGGCAAGCAGGTCGAGCTCCGTTCTCGTGAGGGCCACAGGGTCATTGCCTCGCCACACTTCGCGGCTGTCCAGATCGATCCTGAGGTCGAACAACATCGGCAGCCTGGCCCGCGCATCGGCCATCGACGGGGGAGCGGGCCGGTCGAATCGGCGCAGGATCGCGCCCACCCGGGCTACTACTTCACGCGGTTCGAACGGCTTGACCACGTAGTCATCCGCGCCGAGCTCCAGGCCGGCCACCCGGTCGATGACGTCGTCTCGGGCGGTCAGCATGATGACCCCGACTGTCGAGCCTTCGCTTCTGAGCGTGCGCAGGACGTCGAAGCCGGAACGCCCGGGCAGCATCACGTCGAGCACGAGCAGGTCGAGCCCCGGAGTTCGGGCCAGCTCGAGAGCCGCGTCGCCGTCGGGCGCCTCGAGGACGTCGTAACCCTCGCGTTCGAGGTAAGCGCGCACGACTTCGCGAATGTGGGGTTCGTCGTCTGCGACCAGGATCCGAGGGGCCATGACCTACACGATAGTGGAGTCGGACTCGGTTTCCTACTGGTACGGGACTTGTAAGGGCGGGACCGATGGGCCGGTAGGGCCCCCGGGCAGAGGGCGTCGGATCGAGCCCATCGGTCCCGGTGGGAGGAAACGGACGATTTCGGGCGGGCGACCGCGTTCAGGCCGCCGAGGCCGGAAGGTATGCGTCGATCGCCGCCCGGGCCTGCTGTGGGTCGGCGTACCAGGTCGCGTCCACCCAGGCAAAGCCGACCCACTCGGCCGGCAGGCTATCGGCGCGGAAGATTGCTCCATTGGGGCAGGCTTGCTCGCACGAACCGCAGTCGATGCAGTTGGATGGGTCGATGAAGAATTTCCGGTCGCGAGCCGGGTCCGACGAGATGCAGTCGACCGGGCACACGGCGAGGCACGATTGATCGTTGTTGTCGATGCAGGGTTCGGCGATCACGTAAGCCATCGAGAACCTCCAGGGGGCCGAAGTCAGGCGGCTGGCCAAGTGGCCGGCACGATCGACGGGCGGCTTTCGCCGGCCGATGCACGGTGCAGGGAGACGCTTAGCACGATCCGGTAGGTGAGCAGGAACACGGCCGCGGCGATCGGGATCAGGTAGAGCCAGAAAGCCCAGGCCTGGCCGCTGTCCGATCCGGCGGAGATGCCGTGGAAAGTGGCGCCCGCGAACGCGAGGAAGGTGATGTAGTGGAGCGTTCTCCAGGCCCGCTGACCGATGTGCCGGCGGACGTAGAAGCTGGCGGTCACGATCGCCATGGCGTAGAACGTGATCTGGCCGATGCCGACCAGGATCGGCGCGTACGGCGATGCGAACGGCACGAGGATCGCCCGCGGCGTGAAGTTGAAGCTCTGATCCGTGATCAGCAACGTGCCGTGCAGGGCGCCCGCCAGGAGCGCGGCGATCGCCAGGTCCTTGTGCAGCGCGAAGCTGACGGGGCGATGGGCGATCGCGTCGAGGAGCTTGGTGGACAGGAGTAGCCCGTACAGCACCGATGCCGCAAGGATGATGTAGGCCAGAAACCCCAACGCTCGAACGGAGTACCAGCCCAGCAACCCGGGTTGGAGCGCGGCGACCGCGCCGATGTTTCGGAGCGCCGTGGGGGCGGTCGAGCCGAGCACGGCACCGACCGCGATCGCGCCCACGGACCAAGCGGCGTAGCGCACCGGACGCGGCAGCCCGCGGTAGACGACGCCCGTCCTGGGCCGGACCGGAGCCGCAGCCCGCGGTTGTGGCAGCAGGGTGGGGCGGGGGAGCGGCGCAAGGTGGGGCGGTAGCGCGGGTCGAGGGAGCCTCGGGTCGGCGAGCATCGGGTCGGCGAGCATCGGGTCGGGGAGCATCGGGTGGGGCCTCCTCAGCCGGCCAGAAGCGGCGTGTTCGGCAAGGCCAGCGTCTCGCCACGGGATGTGAGCACGACTGCCCCGCGAACTCGAGCCCGCTCCAGCAGCGCGAACCCTTCCACGGCTCCGGCGATCACGACAGCCTTGGCGAGCGCCTCTGCAAGCAGCGCGGAACCGGCAACGACGGTTGCTTGAACGACATCCGTGACCGCCGGCTTGCGGGTTCGGGGGTCGATGATGTGATGGCGGTCCTCTCCGGCGACGTTCCATCTGTGCACCGACGTACCCGAGGTCGCCACTCCCCAGCGTTCGCCGATCGATTGCGAGGGGGAGAGGCGCAGGACGGCGAGCAGGCCGTCGGGGGCGCGCGGGTCGTCGATTCCGACTTCCCAGAAACAGCCGGGGGCACATCGGACCGCCATATCGCCGTCGGCGTCGATCACGGCACTGACCCACGTCGCGAGCCCGTCCAGAGCCCGATCCGCGATCCAGCCCTTGCCTACGCCTCCGAGATCGAAACGCAGCCCCGGCGGCCGCCGAACCGTGGCGCAGCCCCGGTAGGTCGACCACAGCGACCACTCCATCTCACCCGCGGTTCGGGTGGCTCGGGGAGAAGTGGCGTCGGGAGTGGTGGCGTCGGGATCCTCCGCGGCGAGCCTTGCGTCGAGGAGCGTTATGTCGACAAGCCCCGCAGTGGCCTCATAGGCCGTGAGGCCGGCTCGCAGCGCCGCTGCCAGGGTTGGGCCGACCTGGACTTCGTTGCGCGGGTCCTCGTTCAAGGCGATGAGCTCGGAGGTCGCCGCGTGTCGGGTCAGGCGCCCGGCCCAGCACTCGATCCTACCGGCCACTTCGCGACCGGTTTGGGCCGCGTTTCGGCCGCGCCCCTCGGAGTCCAGGTGGATCGACAGCCGCCCACCCATCGAGGAGGTGAGATGGCTGACCGGCACGATCGGCCGGATCGGCGCCGCGATCATTTGACGACCCTGCCGGATTGCGTGGTCTTGATGATCACCGGCTTCTGCGCCGGAGCCGGCACCGTAGTCACCACGGTTATCGGTTGCGGCGCTGCGGGGTCGATGACCTTGGCGCCCGGAGGCGCGGTCTGGCCGGGCTGGAGCTGGACGTACCGCACCTGATGCTGCACCTGGACGCTGGCGGGGCTCCCCGCCGCGCCGGTGGTGGACTGACCGGTTGATTGCGCCCCAGCCGCGATCGGCCCGGGCGGAATCACGATCGCGGTCACGATGGCCGAGAAGGCGGCCAGGCCGCCGGCCCCGAGCGCCAGCCTCATCGGCCGAGCGTCCGGCTTGGCTTTGGCCGGGTGCGGCGGCGATGCCGGGCCGCGCGCAGCGGGTGTGGGGTCCATCAGTCGTCGCCCTGGCCCTGGTTGTCCGGGCCGTCGCCGGGCTCGCCACCTCCCGCCACGATCTGGTGGATCACGGGCGGGTTGGCCGCTGGCGGCGCAGTTTGCACCACGTGGACCACCGAAGCGGAGGGGACGGGATTGACGTAGATCGTTTCGGTTTGCCCGGCCGTGTCCGTCGGAGCAGCCGTGGCCTGCGCCGTGTCCGTGGACTTGGGGGCGGACTGCTGCGCGGCAACGTAGCCCTGGGCTACGAACGCGCCCGCGATTGTGAGACTGGCAGCGAGCCCTGCGATGGTGACTCCCGCCCGATGGATCGTGCTCAAAGTAACGCCTCCCAGCGGTTTGGTGCCAGCCGAGTGTCGTTTCGGTTGGTGGACTGCCGATGGAGCGTCTGTGGAGGCTGAGTGGAGGTGCCCCTTGCGCGGGCCGGCAGCTGCGAGCTATCGACGCGAGAATTCGGCGACGAACCTGGGCACCGGCGGATCGCCCGGCTCGACGATCTCGGCGAGTCTCGTGAGGGCCAGGCCCGGCACCTCAAACCCTTCCAGCTCGGCCCGGGTCAGCGGCCAGGGCATGAGCCCTTCGGAATCCGAGTCACGGCGCGATCGGGCAACCACGAGCAGCGCACCGCCTGCCGCCACGAAGCCGCCGATCGCGCGGGCGCAGGTGGCCCTCGCCGCGCCGGGCAGGACCTGGACCGTGTAGGCCTCGAAGACAAAGTCGAAGGCCGCCGACCATGCGGCGGGCGGCTGAAGAACGTCTGCGACCTCATATCGGACCGACGACTCTGCGAACCGGACCCGGCAGCGCGCGATGGCTGTCGGGGCGACGTCGAACGCGACGACCTCGAGCCCCAGTGAAGCGAGAAGTTCCGCATCGTCGCCGTATCCACAGCCCACGACCAGGGCCCGGCCGCGAGGTCCTTGGTTCCGTCGCAGCCAGTCGACGAGGTACGGGTTTGGGACAAGGTCCACCCAGGAAATCGGGAAGCCGTCCCGCTCCGACTCGGCGTAGAGCCGCTCGAACCAGCCCACCACGTCGCCCCGCGCGAAGGAATCACGAGCGAGCTCGCGAGCACGTGCGCGTGGGTCGGCCATCTTGCGCCTCCAAATCGAAAGAGCCAGGTCGTCGGACCTGGCTCTTCCTGAGTGATCGAACGAAAAGTGCTAGGGCTTGGGCTTCTTTGCGGCGGCCTTTTCCGGCTTCGCAGCCTTGGCAGCCGGTTTCGCGGCAGCCTTGGCAGGAGCCTTCTCGGCCGATTTGGCGGCAGCCTTCGCAACTGGCTTGGCGGCAGCCTTGGCAGGAGCCTTCTCGGCCGGTTTCGCGGCAGCCTTGGCAGGAGCCTTTACCGCCGCCTTGGCAGCGGGCTTTGCGGCCTTGGCGGTCGTTGCCTTGGCAGCCGGCTTTGCGGCCTTGGCGGCGGCCTTGGGGGCTTCCGTGGGCGCGGCGGCGGCAGGTGCCGCAGCGGCGTCGGCTCGAGCGCTCTTGGACAGAGCAGCGCGGGCCTTTCCGGCAGCGGTCTGCGGGCCCTTCGCCTTGGTTGCCTTGGCGGAGGCGATGCGGGTGCGTGCGGCCTTTACGGCTGCGGCGGTACCCGTCGTCTTGGTCGCCCGGGCGGCACTCTGGATCGCGACTCCGCCTTCGAGGGCGTTGATCTTGAGGGTCAGCCGCGACTTGCGCCGGGCCGCGGCGTTCGGGTGGATGGCGCCAACTTTGGCGGCCTTGTCGAGGGCGCTCATGGCATCGGCGAGAGCCTGGGCGGTGTCGCCTTCCATGGTGCCCGACGCCACCTTGATGGCGTTTGCCACGTACGTCTTAGCCGTGCTCCGGCGCGGCTGATTGATGGCCCGCCGGCGCTGCGCCTGGCGAACCCGCTTGATCGCTGACGGCGTGCGGGCGCCGGTCCAGCCTCGGGGCGTCTTGGCCAAGTTCGAAGACCTCTATGCTGCAGACGGAGAGCGTCAGGCAGCAAAAGTAGCGCCGCCCGGCGCGACGGTAGATGGTATCAGAGTCACGCAGACTCGCGCAGGCGTGCTCTCGCAGTCGGCCGCCGAGTCCTCGGGTCCGCCCGAGCGCCGAAACACATCGGCTGTCGTGCGCGACGGTGGCGAGGTCGGTACCGGCCGCGGCGCTTCTGCCCGCTCGGTGGGTAGAACGTGCAGTTTGGCCCTCAGACCGGTCTCGATGCCCACCGGGTGGGCACATCGGACGGGGAGCTGCCTGTATTGTGGCCCAGGAGTCGGATCTGCCCGGATGGAGGCACGTCTTGCGGCCGTTCGGGTCGACATGGGGCCACGTATCGCCGCCCCAACGTCGCTTCTGCC
>CAZRUC010000101.1:0-7818 GCA_964603175.1 uncultured Anaerolineaceae bacterium | reverse complement strand
CCTCGAGCAGGGAATGGGGGTCCGACTCGATCTCGTTGCGGTTCATGTAGGCGCCCGGGTCGCCCTCGTCCGCGTTGCAGATGATGTACTTCTCGGGTCCGGGCGCTTTCTGCAGGAACTCCCATTTGCTCCCGGTCAGGAACCCGGCTCCGCCGCGGCCGCGCAGTTTGGCAGCCTTGATCTGCTCGATGACGCCGGCAGGGTTCTGGTCGATCAGGACCTTGTACAGGGCCTGATACCCGCCGATCGCGATGTATTCCTCGATGTCGTCTGGGTTGATCAGCCCGCAGTTGCGCAGCACGAGCTTGACCTGGCCATCGAAGAACGGGACCTTGTTCCAGTTGGGCACGTCCGGGTAGCCGGTGCCGTACTTCACGTGGCCGGTGAGGTGGTCCCACTCCTCGATCTTGCAGAGCACGATCTCCGCCGGCGGCAGCTCGCCGTGGGTGAGGCCGTTGAGGATGTCGTCGACGTGGTTCGGCTGCACTCGGTGGAGGATCAGCAGCGGGTGGCCGGGTACCCAGACGTTGACGAGCGGTTCCTCGGCGCAGAAGCCGAAGCACCCAACCGGCACCAGCTCCACGGCCAGGCCGCGCGCGTCGATCTCGGACGAGAAGGCATGGTAGACGGCCTCCGCGCCGTTGCCGGACCCGCACGTGCCCATTCCGACGGCGATGCGAGGCTTGTTGGGGAGCAGCTTCGCCAGGCCGGCCTCGCGAGCGGCGGAGAACGCGGCGAAGTCCTGGATCATCATCGGGCTCGATCCTTGCGCAGCGCCTCGACTTCGCGGATCAGCGCCTGCTCCTTGACGTGCCCGCGGATCGCGTGGTCGACCTCGACCACCGGGGCGAGCGCGCACTGGCCGAAGCAGGCGACGGTGCGGATGGTGAAGCGCCGGTCGGGCGTCGTCAGCGAGATCTTGTCGGCGCCGTCCTGGGTTTCCTGGAGGCCGAGCTGGAGCTTCACGCGCTCGAGGAGCCCTCGCGAGCCGCGCGTGTGGCAGGCGGTGCCGCGGCAGATGGCCACGGTGTGCGTGCCCTGCGGATCGAGGTTGAAGAGCGCGTAAAACGTCGCGACGCCGTAGACCTGCGACTGCGGGACACCCGTGCGCGCTGCCACGTACTCGAGCGTCTCCATCGGGAGGTACTTGTGCGGGTTGCGGTCTTGCAGCTTCTCGAGGATGCCGAGAAGCGCGCCGGGGCGGCCAGCCTGATCTCCGATGATCCGGTCGATCAGGTCCTGGTCCTCCGGGTGCGGCGGCGCCGTAACCACTCCGGTGGTCATCGAACCCTCCAGACGGAGGCCATCCGCAGCAGGCCGTTGCAGTGACGTGTGGCCGGCAAGACGCATGGCGATGGCCGCACACTACGGTGCGGTGAGTCCTGGCAATAGGGCCATCCGGACGAGAATGGACCCGCCGGCATGCTCGCGGGGAGCCGGCCGGCAGGGGCGGACGCGAGATTACGAGTCGGTGGCGCGCTCCAGGGCAAAGGCCACGAGCGAGGTTCCGTACTGAAGGGCCCAGAAGCCGTCGTAATACCGATGCTGCTTGGGCAGGATGGCGGCCAGGATGCCCCAGTCGTGACTCGGCGTCACGATCGGCACGATGGTCACCGCGCTCAGTTCGCCACCCGCAGCTTCGACTCGCTTCCAGGCGTCCGGAGGGAAGTCTTCCAACTCGATGAGGCCGCCTGTGAGTGCTCCGTCTGCCCCGGCGCCGAACCAGGCAGAGATTCGAAGCGAACGGCCATGCTCGCCGGGTTCCCACAGAGCCAGGCAACCGTGCGTCGCGTCTATGTGGCGGAGCCAGTCCAGGTTCGTTTCTCCGCGCAAACCGGGGTTCAGGAAGGACCGGGTCAAGTCGCGAACGATCCGCGGCGCCTGTGGGTGCCGAAGCGGATCCGCAATCGCGCTGTAGCGAAGGATCTGCAACCGCGCCTGAGCCAGATAACCCCTGAGTCTCGGCCGGATCGTGTCGCGATCGCCGTCGGAGTTGGACTGACGGCACAGCCCGACGAATTCGAGGAGGTCGACGAGACCCAGGAGCGTCTCGGCGTTCCGGGTCCGGTCGCTGGCGCTTCGCCACGCTTCATCGAGTTCGGCGACATTGGACACGAGCAGGCCGCGAACGGCCGAATCGAACCCCTGAATCACCGCCTCCACCCCGGGCCAGATCTCGGTCGAGCCGTCGCCGGTGGGGAGCTCGGGTGGCGCGGAGAGCGCTTGCTCGAGCACGTCTCTCAGGTGGTCCTGCCAATCCGGCGCGTTCCAGTCGTGCGAGGCCCCGAGAAACTCGTCCTGCTGAGCCTCGAAGCAGCCACACGAATGTCGCTGGACCAGCGCCGTCGGCAGCAGGTGCGTGCCCTCCGAGCCCGGAACACCGTCGACCAAATCGAAGAGTGTGTGGGCGGCCGCGGAACCGAGAGCGCGTGGCAGCTGACGGACTGAAGTAAGCGCCGGGACGGCGGTTTGGGCGATCTCCGAGTCGTCGAACCCGATGATGGCGATGTCGTCGGGGACTCGGACGCCGGCCTCCGCAAACGTGGCCATCAGGTCGATCGCATGTGTGTCGGTTGAGGCAAAGACGGCCGAAAGCGGGATCCCTGCCCGAAGGATCGTGGCCGCGGCCTCCTGCCCGCCGGGGGAGAGGTCATTTTGAACGCGGTAGACCAGCGCGGGATCGGGCTGGATGCCGGCCGCTTCAAGCGCCGCCAGGTAGCCCTCATAGCGCTCCGTGATGTCGTGCTGGAGGAACGCCCCGACGAACCCGATCTTCCGGTGTCCGTGGGCCACGAGGTGCTGAACTGCCTGAGCGGCTCCTCCTCGGTTGTCGATCACGATCGACGAGCCCCCTGGCCGAGGGTGCGGGCCGGCTATGGCAACCATCGGCTCTTCGATCTGCGCCAGCATCGCGAGCTCAGAGGTGTGCGACGTCGCCGTGACCAGGATCAATCCGAGCCTTTGGCTACGAGCAAGCCGGAAGTAGTCGCCGATTGGAGCGTGGTCGAGCATGGATGCCTGCCACCCCACGTCCGTCTGGACGACGATCAGCTGCGCGCCCTGCTGCGCGCACACCTCTTCGATTCCGGTCAGCACATCCCCGACCCAGAAGCCGCCGGCTTCCGGAGAGAAGACTGTGACCCGCCTCGCAGCGGTCTGGCCGGAGCCCATCGAGTTGCCTACTCCCATGACGATGGTTCGATGATAGAACCAGGACGCGGATCGATTCCTGTTCGGGCGTCACTACCCCCGGCGCGGTCGGGCCCGGCGTCACTACCCCGACGCTCTCACGATCGGCCGGTGAGGGCCGCCGATCGGGCTGCCTGGACCGCCGCGGCCGGGCCTGCCAACCAGGCATCCCCATGCCCCGGCAGGACGATCGAAGCGTCGATCCCTTCGATCCGTACGAGGTTGGCCAACGCGAGATCCGGATCCGCGGAGAACGGCGCGATCCGCGGGCCGCTCCGACCCGTCGTCACGGCATAGGTGCACAGCGCATCGCCGACGAAGAGTGCGTCGTGGCCCGCGAAATGGAGAACGGCACTGCCCGGCGTGTGCCCCGGCACCAGCGTGACTCGTGGCGCCCCGGGCACATCGAGCGTGGCGCCGTCTCCATACGTGACCACCGCACCGAGGGGTTTGGACCGAGCGCCGTGGCGAATGGACCACCACCCGAATCGGAGCAGCGGTAGCAGGCGCATCGGCCCGCCACCCTTGGCCGGGTTCGGCACCTCACCGCGTGCCAGCGGCGCATCGATGTCGTGGACGCGGACCGGCCATCCGCGCTCTACGCGGCCGCGCTCCGCAAACCCGATGTGGTCGCTATGGCCGTGGGTGAGCACGATCGTCCGGACATCGTCGAGAGTCCGGCCCATAGCGTGCAGCTCGGTCGGAAGACCGTTCCAGAGCCGAGAAAGACCTGCGTCCACGATCGTGACCTCGCCCCCATCCTCGACGAGGTAAGCATTGACGATGCTGTCGCCACCGATCCGCCGGATCCGCGGTGCTATCTCCATTGGCGCCTCCTTTCTTCGTACGAGTAACACCCGCGGCGGCGGGCGGCATGTTCTCTGCGGCGCGCGACCGCGAGA
This sequence comes from uncultured Anaerolineaceae bacterium, assembly GCA_964603175.1. Classification (GTDB taxonomy): domain Bacteria; phylum Chloroflexota; class Limnocylindria; order Limnocylindrales; family CSP1-4; genus Fen-1039. The sequence goes on along the minus strand of CAZRUC010000101.1, from coordinate 3,727 downwards.
CGCAACGGACGCTCCGGACTCGCACGGTCACCCGGGCGTCGAGTCCATCTCGGTTTGACTTGACCGCGGCCTCGGGGGCCGCTCCTGCTATCGTGGCGCTCATGGACTTTCGTGCTCAGCACCAACCCGACGGGCTCCCCCAGGCCCTCCGCTCGCCGGCGCCGATCGCCGCCTGGTGGCTTGGCCGCACGCCCTATCGCGATGCCTGGGATCTGCAGCATCGGATCGTGGCAGCTCGCGCCGCGGGCCTGATCGGCGATCAACTGCTGCTCCTCGAGCACGAGCCAGTTCTGACGCTCGGCCGCCACAGCGATCCCTCGCACGTTCTCGCCGCCCCCGATGCGCTGGCTGCGCGCGGCGTGGAGTTGATCCGGGTCGAGCGCGGCGGCGAAGTCACGTATCACGGTCCGGGTCAGCTCGTGGCCTATCCGATCCTGCGCCTGGCGGATCGAGGCCTGCTCATCCGGCCTCTCGTTCGAGCACTGGAGGCTGCCCTCGCGGAGACGTGCAGATCGCTCGGGGTCCAGGCGGGCCCCAAAGATGGCTTCCCGGGCTGCTGGTGCGGGGAAGGCAGCCGCAAGGTCGGGGCCGTCGGCATCCGGGTCGAGCGCGGTGTGAGCTATCACGGCATAGCGCTGAACGTCAGCGTCAGTCTGGCCGATTTCGACCTGATCGACGCCTGCGGCATGCCCGGCGTCGAGTCGACGTCGATCGCGCGCGAGCTTGGCGAACCCTCCGAGCCCACGGCCGAATCGGTCGCAAGGGCAGCGGCGGCGTTTGCGCCTGCTCTCGCCGGCGCTTTGGGGGCGCCGTTGGACGAGCGGTCCGCTTCGGGCGCCGATCTCGATCCGGTGCGAGCCCGCGCCGCTCTCGAGGGGCTGCTCGCCCGGAGCACCGCCCACGACTCCGTGGCGGCAGGAGCCCGCTGATGGGAGCCGGGCTGTTCGAGCTACGCCGCGATTCCATCACGGGCTGGTGGGTCGCCACCGTCGTGGACCGCAAGTTCGACAAGGGGCGCTTCTCGCTGGCAGCGGCCCAGGTGGACGATGGCGGGTCCTGCCAGAACTGTTTCGACCCACCGGGCGAAGGGATCCGGCTCCGAACCCTCAAGGACTACGCGTTCCACGTCGTGGGGTCCGAGATCGAGGCTCGCGAGATTGAACGCGGCCTCTCCCAGGTGGCTCTCTCCCAAGCTCGCGCAGCCGGCAGCTGGCGGACGATCGTGGCGCCGCCGCGCGAGCACCGGCCTCTGCAGCGCATCGGCAGCGCCCCGCTGCGCGAGATGCTGACGCTCGCTCGCGACGCGATCGCCGAGGCGGCCAAGGTCGGCCAGACCGAGTATCTGCAAGTCGTGCAGAACTGGGGCGCGCAGGCCGGGGCCCGGACCAACCACCTCTGCCTCGACCTGTACGACCTGCCGCAAATCCCACATCGCATAGCCGAAGAGATCGGCGGCGCCGCCCGGTGCATGATCCGAGAGGGCGAGTGCCCGTACTGTCGGCTTGCCCGGGAGGAGTCGCGCATGGAGACGCGCCTCATCTGGCAGGACGCCGAGAGCGTCGCCTTTGCTCCGTACGCGTCACGATCTCCGTTCGAAGTGTGGGTCGTGCCTCGCTGCCATGCCTCCGACTTCGGTCGCGCTAGCGACGTCGATGTGGCATCCACGGCCGAGGCCTTGCGGCAGGTCCTTGGCAGACTCGCCCGCCTCGACGGTCCGCCCCACAACCTGGTGTTGCACACGGCACCGCTTCGCGAGCGCGTCGATGCGACGTACCATTGGCACTGGGAAATCCATCCGCGGCTTCGCGAGATCGCCGGACTCGAGTTGGGGACGGGCTTGCCCGTAAACCCGGTCTCGCCCGAGGAGGCCGTGGAGGAGTTGCTCCGGCAGAGCTACGTAGGGGAGAACGCAAGCACGCCATGAAGCGAGGGGGAGCGCGGCCGAGGCGTCACAGTGAGTGCTGGGGACTCGTCACATCGCCCGGGTGCGGGCTAGCGCCCAATCTAGGGTCGGCTCAGCACGAACGGGCGGCAAAGCATTGGCTTTCAACACGGCGACCTGGCGAACGGGGATCAGCGTGACCGCCACGCCCGAAGCCGACGGTGAGCGCGCAGTCGAGAGCGTAGCCGACCGCGCCTTCATCGAAGATCTCTTCGCCCTCCACCACGGCGAGATTTATGCTTACGTCTATCGGATGGTTCGTGATTCCGAGCTCGCTGCGGACTTCGCGCAGGACACGTTCATCAAGGCCTACCGCCATCTGGACAGCCTCGAAGACCGGGCCAAGGCTCGGGCCTGGCTGTATCAGATCGCCCATCGGGTCGTGCTCGACGAATTGCGGCGCCGGCGCATCGTCCGCTTCCTGCCGTGGACCGGGGAATCCTACGGAGCGGCTCCTTCGGCCGAGCATCTGGCAATGGAGATGCGCCTGTCCGGCCCGCTGGCCCGCGCCCTGGCCCGCATCCCGGATCGTCAGCGGGCGGCCTTGCTAATGGCCGAAGTCAACGACATGACCGGTCTCGAGCTCGCCGACGCCCTGGGCGTTAGCCATGTGGCCGCGCGAGCGCTGCTCACCCGGGCCCGCGAGAGCCTCCGGCAGGCCCTCGCCGACGAGCGCCGCGACGAGAAGGAACGAGAGGCCGCGCTCGATGCCAAGTTCGCCGCGCAGGCGGGCATCGTGGATCCACGGCGCAACACCGCGAGCCACTCCGACGATTCCAACGGAGCCGATCGATGAGCCGCGTGAGCCGAGGCTCCCGCGACCCCGAGCTCATCCACGCCCGAGCCCGGCTGCTCGCATCGGAAGCGATCGACACGGAACTCGAGCCTGGCGATGCCGTATGGCTGGCCGGGCACCTGCAGGGCTGCCCCGACTGCCAGACAGTTGCCGACGAATATCAAGCCCTGCGCAACGAGCTGCGTTCGCTCACCCTACCGGAGCCGCCGCGAGACCTGTGGGCTCGAACCTCGGCAGCGCTCGATGAGGTCGACCGATCGTCCCGGCGGACGAGGGCCGCTTCACGGCTCGGATTCGGCGGATGGGCCGCAAGCCGGTCCTCCTTCGGTACGGCCGTGGCGGTTGCGCTTGTCGTGGTCATTTCGGGAGTGTCCCTGCTGTCGCAGGTCCCCGGGAACCGCGGCGCGGGGTCGGCTCGACCGACAGACATTGCACTGGGCCAGCCCGCTCCGCTCTCGGCACAGGCTCCGGTCGCGGTAGTCGACGGAACCGGTTACTGGATCAAGCGCGACGGCCAGACCTATGAGATCCAGAGCGGCTCGGCAAAGTGCTCGGGCATCGACGGCCGCTGTTCCGTTTCGGCCGACAGCGGCACAACCATGGGCTCCATCACCAGCACCAGCCCGGTCTTCGCGGCTTTGGCTCCCGACGCTCGACAAGCCGCCGTGTGGAATGGCGACACAGTGGCAATTCTGCCGCTTGCTCCGGAAGCGCCTGCAACCGTGGCGATGGATCAGATGACGCCTCGCCCAACCACGACGGACTCGGCCGTGGCCAGCGTTGCACAGGCGACACCCACGATTACGGCGACCTCCACGGTCGCCGCGAGCGCCACGGCCACCCCAACTTCCACGGCCACGGCCACGGCCACGGCCACGTCCACGTCCACTCCGAGCGGATCGTCGGCTGCGTCGCCGACCGCGTCTGAGAGTCCAAGCCCCAGTACAAGCCCCACGGTTGCACCGTCCCCGGCAATTCCGGTGACCGTG